>JAQUXV010000420.1 GCA_028692205.1 Eubacteriales bacterium | reverse complement strand
TCGTCGATTTACTTTTTACCGGCGTCGCCACCGAAGCGTTCGACGAGTACAAACCCATGCTGGATAAAACGCATCTGGCAGGCAAAGAGAAGCGGGCGGCCCAAAAAGATAGAAGAAAGTGAGATCATACATGCAGAATCAATATTTGGCCGGTCTGGCCACAGAGCAGGTAAACCGACGTTCCCTCGGGCTGGACGCTATGAACGGCCTTCAGATTGCCAAACTGATGAATGCCGCAGACGCGGAAATTCCCGCCGCGGTTGCCACGGCGGCGGAGCCGATCGGCAAAGCCATCGAGGTGATTGCCGGCTGTTTTCGCAAAGGCGGCAGGCTCTTCTATATCGGCACGGGCACCAGCGGACGGCTCGGCGTGCTGGATGCTTCCGAGTGTCCGCCCACGTTCGGCGTATCGCCGGAAATGGTAATCGGCATCATCGCGGGCGGCGATCAGGCCCTGCGCAGTGCCATCGAGGGCGCCGAAGACGATACCGACATGGCTAAAAACGATCTCTCCGCCCATCACCTTGGGCCGGGCGACGCCGTGTGCGCCATCTCGGCCAGCGGTTTCGCCCCCTATTGTGTCGGCGGGCTTCGCTATGCCGCCGAATGCGGCGCAACCACCATCAGCCTTTGCTGCAACCTGGGTGCGCAGCTTTCCAGGCACGCCGACATCGCCATCGAAATCCCCACCGGGCCGGAGGTGCTTTCCGGCTCCACCCGGCTCAAGGCGGGCACCGCCACCAAAATGGTGCTCAACATGCTCACCACCGGCGCCATGGTGCTTACGGGCCGGGTATACCAGAACCTGATGGTGGATTTGCAGCCCACCAACACCAAGCTTCGGGATCGCTCCATCCGCATTATGATGCACGCGCTCTCGCTGGGTTCGGACGAGGCTGCCGCGCTGTACGAAGCGGCGGGCCGGGACATCAAGGCGGCGATTGTGATTCATAAAACCGGTGCCACGCTGGAGGCCGCGAAAAACGCACTGAAACAGACCAACGGCTTTGTGAACAAGGCCATCGAGCTGCTTCGCTGACCATACCGGGCAGCGCCGCGCGCCGGATAGGACCGTTTCCGTTCTGCCTCGTCTTTCGATGAAGCCAGGAACGTAACCGGCCCGCTGCAGATACCGCCGGCCAGCCGATCCTTTTTCGTTTGATTCCGCCCCTCTATCGCCGGTAAAACGTGTGTCCACGGCTTGACGGCTCGCTTCCGCTTTGGTATACTATCATTCGGTTATCCAACATGGAGCGGTATCGAAGTGGTCATAACGGGACTGACTCGAAATCGCTGCGGCTACCAAGAAGCTCAACGCCGGAGAACCTTGGTTTTACTAGGTTTATATGCTATCCTGCCCTATGGTTTTCACCCCAGTTCTCTCCGCCATTTCTCTCCGATTTCCACAGGTCGTTGGAGAGGGTGACGTAGCAGATACATACGGAGGAGTATCGAAGTGGTCGTAACGAGAACGACTCGAAATCGTTTTGTCTAGAGATAGGCACGTGGGTTCGAATCCCACCTCCTCCGCCATTTATAAGGCTTTCCTCACTTTGAGGAGGGCCTTTTTCGATGCGAATACGGCTCGGATTGGAGAGAAGTCAACTAATCAACGTAGGAGAACCTTTCGTCAATCCCTTATGGCGCCTTGGTTTCATTCCCCTTCGAGTTCTCTCCTCCCATTATTTGCATTTTAGCGTCTTTTGCGCAGGCTTGTTTCATATCCAGCCCGGCCAGCATCGCTTCTGCCGATGTGATTTTGGAGCTGAAGTCCAGATGCGCGTAGATGTTGGCTGTAGTGGAGAAATCACTGTGACCCAACCATTCCTGAATCTGCTTCATAGGTACGCCGCCCGTCAGCAGCAGGCTGGCGCAGCTATGGCGTAAATCATGAAAGCGGATTCTGCGAAGATGATTGTCCCGCAACAGGCGGGCGAAACCGTCCGTGATATAGCCGGGCTTAATGAGATTGCCCATTTCGTCTACAAAGATATACCCGGCATAATCCATGTTGTACGACTTCCCACACATTTTGCGGTTGTGTGTTTCGCTATCCTTACGTTCGAGCAGTCGATTGCGAAATTCACTCACCAGCGGCAACATGCGCATACTGGACTTGGTTTTTGTACGGTCGGAGGCGATCAGCACCTGCTTTCCATCCAGATTGCAGGAGGTCACCGTGTGACGAATCGTGAGCGTGTTGCCGGTAAAATCAATCGCATTCCACTTTAGCCCAAGGATTTCACTTCGGCGAAGCCCGTAGAACGCCGCAAGCATGACAATCAGTTCCAGCTTTGTGCCTTTGGCGGCTGCAAAGAGGGTATTCATTTCATCGCCGTCGTAAAAGCTCCCAATGAAACGATCCTTTCTGGGCCGGTCAACCTTATCTGCGGGATTGGATGGGATCAGATCGGTTTTTACGGCATATTTGAGCGCCTTGTGAATGATGGCGTGGTAGTGGATAACCGTGTTGGCGTTGACACGCTCCAACTGCTTTGAGTAGAAGGTTTGGATATCAACGGCTCGCAAGGTAGCAAGTGTTTTCCCTGTGTCCTTGAAGTACGGTAGGATAGCGCCTCTGGTCAACTCGCAGTAGGATGCGTACGTGGTCAGGGCAATGGTGCTCTTCGTGATTTCCAGCCATTGCACTAGGTAGGTCGCAAAGAACGTATCCTTATCGGGCGGTTTGTCCGGCTCGAAGGTCGCCCTTGCGTCGCTGAGTAGTTGCTCTGCACGCTTTTTATTACCTTTGACGGGCAGGCCTGTGGGAATCCATTTGGTAGTACGCTTTCCAGCTGCATTCTTGAAACTCAATACAATATAGAAAAGACCGTTCTTTTCTTGTAGATGTCCGGCTACCATGATTTCTCCTCCTTTACTGGCAGCCATAGAGATTCACCCGCTGACACGAATAGCGTATCGCAGGCGATTGTTTATGGCAAGGATGTTAACTTCCAGATGGGATTTCTTTGACGACTTGAAGGTAGGTTATAAGATGGGCTTTCGGAATGCGGTAGCAACGACCAATTTTAA
>JAQUXV010000419.1 GCA_028692205.1 Eubacteriales bacterium | reverse complement strand
AGGGCGCGGTTGAGCATGATCGGGGTTTTGATTTCCTCATACCCCGCCTTGCGGTGTACCGCGCGCCAGTAATCCTCCAGAATGTTGCGCAGGATCATCCCCTTGGGGTAGAAGAACGGGAAGCCCGGGCCTTCGTCGCGGATATCGAACAGGTCCAGCTCGCGGCCCAGCTTGCGGTGGTCGCGCTTCTTGGCTTCCTCCAACTGCTTCAGATATTCTTCCAGCATCTCCTTGGTGGGGAAGCAGGTGCCGTAGATACGGCAAAGCATCTTGTTATGCTCGTCGCCGCGCCAGTACGCACCGGCGATCTGCGTGAGCTTGAAGGCTTTCAGGTAGGTCAGGTTGGGCAGATGCGGGCCTACGCACAGGTCCACGAAATCCCCCATCTCGTAAAAGCTCAGGGTCTCGTCTTCCGGCAGATCCTCAATCAGCTGTACTTTGTACGGCTCGGCACGGTCCTTCATCGCCGCGATGGCCTCGCTGCGGGGCAGCGTGTAGCGGCGCGGGCGGATGGACTGGCGGGCGATCTTCTGCATTTCTTTCTCAATCTTGGGCAGGTCGTCCGGCGTGAAGGGCGAAGGCACGTCGAAATCGTAGTAGAAGCCGTTTTCGATGGCCGGGCCGATGGCGAGCTTCGCCTCGGGGTACAGCTTTTTAACCGCCATCGCCAACAGATGCGAGCAGGAGTGGCGGTACACCTTGCGGCCGTCCTCGTCCTCGAAAGTAATCGGCGTCACTTCCGCGTCGCCGTCGATGGGTGCGAACAGGTCGGCAAGCTTTCCGTCCGCCAGCCGGACGGCATAGTATTTTTTATAGTCGTCGGGGTACAGGTTCTTCAACAGCTCGCCCGCCGAGCTGTGGTCGGCCACGTCGTAGGCCTTGCCGTCAATCGTCAGTTGCATGAGGTACCATCCTTTCCGGTTTTGGGGGACAGAAAAATCCGCCCCCGCGCAATTTATCTTGCGGGGACGGACGAATAAACTCGTTCGTGGTTCCACCCTGCTTGGAAACAGGCAAGCCCTGCTCCCACTCGTTCGAAGGCGCGTTATCGCACGCCGGGCGCACCGTCGGCGAATGGTGTCCGCACCCGGCTCTGCCCGCCGCTTGCAGCCTTGGCGGCGATCTCTGAAGCATTGCCATGGAACGGCGCGTTTCGCGTCATCCAATGATGGGATCAGAATAGCACGAGTTAACACGGGTGTCAAGAGAATCGTTATCTTTCAGGCGTTTTGCGACGCCGAGTGGAAAAAACTTCTATAAATCACTGGAAAATGAATGTTTCATATAGGATTTTGTTTAGCCGTGTCGAAAGCATTCAAAGTATCGCTGTTGTAACATCCTACCGCAGCGCGTATGAAGTCCGTTCCCCCGCCGGGAGCGAAGGAGGCGCACGATCTTGGCTTTATCCTCAGCCGCAGCCGAATTGCGGCGGATGATTGAAAATAGCGGCAATATCGTTTTTTTCGGCGGTGCGGGCATGAGCACGGAAAGCGGCATACCGGACTTCCGAAGCGCACACGGCATTTATCGCCAGGCACAGGGCAGAAGCTACGAGGAGATGCTTTCCATCGGTTTTTTTCGCAGCCGCCCCGATGATTTCTGGCGTTTTTACAAGAACGTAATGCTCTACCCAAAGGCAAAGCCTAACGCGGGTCATTTGGCGCTTGCGAGGCTTGAAAAACAGGGAAAACTAAAAAAAGTCATCACGCAGAACATCGACGGCCTGCACCAGGCGGCAGGCAGCAGGGACGTGTGTGAGGTACACGGTTCCGTACACCGCAACAGTTGCCTCGCCTGCGGCAAAACGTACGACCTCGCATACGTGCTCTCTCAGCAAGGCACGCCCCGCTGCACCTGCGGCGGCATGCTCCGCCCCGACATTGTGTTTTACGGTGAACCGCTGGACGCCGATGTGATGGAAGCCGCCGTGCGCGCCGTAACGCGTTGCGATTTGCTGATTGTCGGCGGCACCTCGCTTACGGTTTATCCCGCAGCCGGTTTGCTGGATTATCGCCGCGGCGCGAAGCTCGCGCTGGTAAATCGCGACGAGACGCCTTTCGACCAGCGTGCCGACCTGGTGGTGCGGGACAGCATCGCCCAGGTGCTGGACGCGGCTATTGCACAGGCGTAAAGCGATCGTAAAACACACCGGTTCAGCGCCTCGCAAGCGTGATCCGGGCAGGGTTAGAGGAGGGGCGACATGATCTACATCACCGGCGATACCTACGGCAGTCCAGCCCGGCTGAGCATGGAAACGATTCCGTTCTCCTCCAGTTGGACAAAGCGGGATACGCTGATCGTATGCGGCGATTTCGGTTACCTTTTCTCCGGCACGCCCCGTGAGGAGCTGGCGCTTCGGGAGCTCAGCTTTCGCCCTTACAACATCCTGTTTGTAGACGGCAATCATGAAAATTTCGATCTTCTGAACAACTATCCGCCCATACAATGGCGCGGCGGCAAGGCGCGCCGTATCCGCCGCAACATTTTCCACCTGATGCGCGGGCAGGTGTTTGAAATAGAGGGTCACACCATTTTCACCATGGGCGGCGGGCACTCCATCGACCGCTTCCGGCGCTACGAAGGTGTGGACTGGTGGCCCGACGAGATGCCCAGCGCCGATGAATACACGCTGGCCCGTAAGAACCTTGCCCGCTGCGACAACGATGTGGATTTTATCATCACCCATACCGCGCCTGAAGAGATCATGCAGCATATTTTCGGCGACCATGAAGCCGAGCGCGAGCTGAACGGCTTTTTACAGTGGGTTCTGGACAACGTAGCCTATCAGCGCTGGTTTTTCGGCCATCTGCACATGGATGCGCCGCTGGAAAACAACCTGTATGCCATGTTCCTGTCCGTACGGGAACTTACAACGGGGAAGATCGTCTGGTGAAGAATTGGGCGCTGCAAGCGCCCCTTTTTTGTGCCGTTCGGCACACAAGCGACAGGGGAATCGCACCTGCGGGTGCGACCAAAGGGCTTTCCGCTCGCCCTTTGGTAACCTTCGGGTCGCCTGCGTTGGCGGCGGGCTGCGCGAA
>JAQUXV010000418.1 GCA_028692205.1 Eubacteriales bacterium | reverse complement strand
AAGCAGCGTTGCCTGTGCCGTAGCAAGGGAATCAGTCGTCATCCTGCTCCTCCTCATCGTCCGTTCGCTGCCAGGCCTGATACAAATCCCCTGTCGTACAGTTTTCCAGATACTCAAGTGATCCCTGCGCCCTGTGGTTAAACAGCCGCGCCATCGCCTCGATCAGTTCGTCATCACTGAGTTCGTCGTTTAGTTCGTTTTTGAAAGTGTAAAACAGCTCCTGAAGCGCACCGAGCGTACTGCAATAACTGTCCCGAAAAAGATAAGGCGAGTCGCAGAAAGCATAGATCAGCTTCGGCAGCACGCTTTCCCCCATTTCGATTCGCCCGGTAGCCCGAAGCGCGTCGCTCCGTGCAGCCGTCAGCGCGGAGATTTGTTCCTCTCCAAGGCTCAGGCCATAACGTTCGGAAATCTCATTGCATTTTCGCAGTTTCTGCGCAAGGGCAAGCTTCTGCGCGTTTTGAAGGGACAACCCCAAAGAATCTGACAAAACTAACACCTCCGCCCCTATAAATACGCCTTTGCGTGCGAAATGACAAGACTTGACTTTTTTCCCATTTTGATGTATGATAACGGTGTTGAAAAAAGGCGTTTCCGGGTTGCGGAAACGCCTTTTTTCTCGGGCTTTTTCAGTTGTTTTTGGCAGAAAAGTTGGGAAAAGCGGCCCGTAAAATTCACGGGCCGCTTACGCCTGACATACCCCTTAGAGGATAAACCGTTTCGTGTCAAACGTGGCTTCATCCTTGCCAAGGTGCTCGATTACATAATCCTCGTTGATGTTCAGGTAGACGTTGGGCATTTCGTCTCCGCCCGCGTTAAACGAGATATCCTCCAGAAGCTTCTCAAACACCGCGTACAGGCGGCGCGCGCCGATGTCCTCACGCGTCTCGTTCATCACATACGCCGCGTGGGCGATGGCGTCGATCGCCGAATCCTCAAAGGACAGGAACACCTTATCCACTGCCATCAGCGCTTCATATTGACGCGTAAGGGCGTTCTCCGGCTGTGTAAGAATGGCCTTAAAATCGTCCTGCGTCAGGCTGTTCAGCGTTACGCGCACCGGAAAGCGGCCCTGCAGTTCGGGAATCAGGTCGGTCACCTTCGCCACATGGAAGGCGCCCGCCGCGATAAAGAGAATAAAATCCGTGCGTACGGAGCCGTATTTGGTGTTGACGGTCGAGCCTTCCACAATCGGCAAAATATCCCTCTGAACACCCTCGCGGCTCACATCCGGCCCGTGTCCGCTGCTGGAACGCCCGGCCACCTTATCGATCTCGTCGATAAACACGATACCGTGCTGCTCGGCGCGGCGCACGGCTTCTTCCCGTACGGCGTCTTCGTCGATCAGCTTTCCGGCTTCTTCCTCCAGCAAAATCTTACGGGCGTCCTTCACCTTTACGCGCCGAATTTTCGTTTTCTTCGGCATCATGCCGCCCATCATATCTCCGATGGAGATGCTGCTGCCGCCTACCTCCAGTTGAGGGGTGCTTTCTTCCACCTCAATTTCGATCTCGCGTTCTTCCAGCGCGCCGCTCTGAAGCTGTGCACGGATATCTTCGCGCCTGACGGCAAGGCGTTCCTTCTCCTCGGCGGGGACATCCGGTTCCTTTTTGCCGCCAAGCAGCATTTCAAACGGGTTTCCGCTGCTCTTTTTCGGCGGATTCACCAGCAGGCTTACCAGCCGGTCTTCCGCCAGCACGGCAGCGCGGGTTTCCACGCGTTTCTCAAATTCATCGCGCACCATGCGAACGGCATTCTCCATCAGATCGCGGATAATGCTTTCCACATCGCGCCCAACGTAGCCGACTTCCGTAAACTTGGTCGCTTCCACCTTGATAAACGGCGCCTTCACCAGTTTTGCCAGCCTTCTGGCGATTTCAGTTTTACCAACGCCGGTTGGCCCGATCATTAAAATATTGCGGGGGCTGATCTCCGCGCGAATCTCCTCGGGCAGCTGCGCGCGGCGGTAGCGGTTGCGAAGCGCGATGGCGACCGCCCGCTTAGCCTCATCCTGACCAATAATATACCGATCCAGCTCGTGCATGATCTCTCTTGGGGTGAGCTCTTTCATGCGATCAGCCTCCAATCGTCTCGACAGAGATATGGTCGTTGGTGTATACGCAGATGGAAGCCGCGATCATCAGCGCTTTTTCGGCGATTTCCTCAGCGGGCAGTTCGGTATTCTGTACCAGTGCACGCGCCGCGGCCAGCGCGAAGTTGCCGCCGGAACCGATGGCCGCCACGCCGTCGTCCGGGTCGATCACTTCACCGTTGCCGCTCAAAATCAGCATCGCGTCCTTATCCGCCACAATCAGCATGGATTCCAGTTTTCGCATCACCTGGTCGCCGCGCCAGTCCTGCGCAAGGTTCACGGCGGCGCGCTCCAGGTTGCCGCCACACTGGGTCAGCTTTTCCTCGAAGCGCTCGCAGAGGGTGAACGCATCCGCTACGGAACCCGCAAACCCAGCAAGTACTTTGCCGTTATATAGCCTGCGCACCTTGCGGGCGGAGGATTTGAAAACCGTTGTTTCGCCAATCGTCACCTGGCCGTCTCCGGCGATTGCGACCTGATTGCCGCGCCGCACGGCGCAGATGGTCGTTCCTCTGATGTCCATATCGTTTCACTCCTCGTCGTCTAAGTTGCCCTGTCCCAAAACCCAGTCCGCCATATAGCGTCCGGCCTGCGTGTCCAGCTTTTCGGGCGTATCGTACTCGGCTTTCGTTCCCTTTGCGTCGGCGGGGCCGTCGTAAACCATCATCAGATGGTTCAGGTTGCGGAACATACTGTAATCGTACAGCGTTGAAGAGGTTTTTATCCCGTCTTTGAATTCTTCAATGCCGTCCGCCAAAGAAACTTCAAAGTCCATATTGCCCTGCAGGATATACGTCGGCAGTTTCAGTTTGCGAATCAACTGGCATTCGTCCACCTGCATCATTTCCCAGTAGTAATATCCATTATACCCGTTCACGGTTACTTCGCGCGCTTTTTCGGCTTTTCGGATCTTCTTCAGCGCTTTGTACTGGGTTTCCAGCTCGTCC
>JAQUXV010000417.1 GCA_028692205.1 Eubacteriales bacterium | reverse complement strand
CCGCACAGAATAAAGATTTGTTTGATTATTATAAATTATGGGCGATGAGGAAATAGATGAATCGTGATGTGATGCGAGATTTGCAAGAACAAATCGGAATTGATTAAACGATGAAAGAATATCAAAACCGAAGGAATATTGTCAAGCCCTGTCCCTGTCAAGCCCTTTCCCTGACAAGGCTTGACGGGCGAGTTCCGAAACTTGCGTGGGGAAGGCGGAAACAACATTTTGAAAGTATGCGAACAGGGATGATTTTCTTCAATTGCAATAAGAAACCAGCACATTTTGCCGGGCGCGCTTCATTAATCCGTTTTGTTCCTATTTTGTTTTCAGGCGTCGTATGCAAACGATACACCGCATCCCGGATGGCGACGGCGAGGCAAAGCCCTTGCGTTTCGCCGGTATGCAGCCGCTCGTTGCGCTTGAAAAATACAGTTTGGCCGTCGGCTGCGGGATGCGGCCCTGAACGGATGCCGGCCTTCGACATACTTACAGTTTATTCTTGACTTTTCCGAAAAAGCATGTGAAGATTATTTTAGATAAAGTGTGAAATTGCGGTTTGTATAGCGGTAGGGCAACGATATCCCTAGATATGGAGGGGCGTAACGGATGATTAGGGTGGTTCTGGCGGATGACGAGCCGAGAGTATGTGATTTAATCAGCCGTCTGGCGGACTGGAAATCACATGATATGGAACTGGTCGGCGTCGCCCATAACGGAATTGCCGCCATGGAGCTGATACAGGAGCATCATCCCGATCTGGTAATCAGCGATATTAAAATGCCGGGGTACGACGGGCTAATTTTGCTGAAAAAAGCCCGCGAGCTCATCCCGGAGATTGAGTTTGTGATTATCAGCGGTTACAGGCAGTTCGAATACGCACAAACAGCCATACAATACGGGGTGTGCGATTATCTGCTCAAGCCGATCAACCGTGAGAATCTGCAGGAAACCCTTCATAAAATCCACATCCGTCACGGCCGCCGCACCGTGGTGCATAGCAACGAGCATAAAATACGGTCGACCCTGCTGCGTGATTTGATGGAGCAACATACGGTTTTTGCGCAGGATATCGCCGCGCTCAACGAACATTATCAATTCCATTTCGGCCTGAACGATGTGCTGAGCTTGTTTGTGCTGAAGGCGGACGCGTTGGACACCGCCGAGCTGGATGCGCAGCTTAAAGAAGATATCAGCACAGGTTTGAAGGAGTCTACCTGGACGCTGCTGAAAAAACTGGTGCAGCCGCTTTGCCACGACATCGAAGTGCAGGAAAACGGTTATTTTGTCTGGGGCTTGCTCGGCGCACCCCGGCAGGAGCTGCGCGCCATACGCATGGAGCTGCTCAATACGCTCAAGGAGCTGCGCGTCGAATTCAGCCTTTTCAGCCGTCTGCGGCTTTCCATGGCGATTGCGCCGCCCTGTGACGGCGTAGAACAATTGGCCGAGGCATCGGTCGCGGCGCGCAGGATGCTGGATCAGCGGCTGCTGGATCGGCATTCCGTCCTGTTTGAGCAGCTGCCGGAGGAAGTGAACTTCCCCCAACAGACGATGCTTGCCGCTTTTTCCACTACCATGGAATCGCTGATCGAAGTGATCGATATGCGAAGCATCGGCGAAAGCCTTGACGCATATGCTAAAGAGCTGCTCGCCCATAAGCTGGCCGGGTATCAGCTTTACGATATGGCGCTGAGCGGCTACCACGTCATTTGCGATGCAGCCCGGCGCAACCTGATGCAGAAGAAGATCGGCGCTGATGCCGCTCTCGTCAGCGGCGAAGAAGCCTTCCAGATTCTGGCCGAACAGTGCGGAAGCGTGGAAAGGCTGATAACGGTGTTCCGGCAGCAGGCGCTGGGCGTGATTGCGGAATATCAGGCGCTGGTGAGCAGCAACAACACAAGGCCGATAAACATGGCCAAACAATATATTCAGGAGCATTATCAGGAACATCTTTCACTGGATGAGATCAGCGAATACGTGGGCTTCAACCCCAGTTACTTTGCCACGCTGTTTCGCAAGGAAACCAACCAGACGGTGGTGGAGTATATTACCGAAGTGCGCATCCGGCAGGCGCGGGAAATGCTGCGAACCACGCGCCTGACCGTACAGGAGATTTGTGAGGCGGTGGGATACCGCGACGGAAAGCACTTTCTGAAAACCTTCAAAAAGGATACGGGCGTCAGCCCGAATGAATACCGTAAACTATATCCGAGGTGATGCGTTTGCGGCTCTTCCGCTATTTAAGTTTCAGGCTGTTTTTGGTTATGGCGCTGCTGCTTTTGGATGTGGCGGGGCTTCTGAACGCCTGCCTTTGGTGCTACGTACACGGCACGCTGCCGATGACGCTGTTTCTGGTTTGTTCCGCAGGGCTTGTGCTGTGCGCGCTGGCCGGTGTGTTTTGGGTATACCGGCCGTACCGGAAAACCACGCACCTTCTGGAACTGTTTGCGGGCGGGTATACGCTGCAGGGGCTGAACCAGTTGCAGCACCCCTATAACGGAACGGTGGAGCGGATGATCCGTCGGCTGATGGATTATATGCGCGCGCCGGAATCTATTAACGCCACCAGACGGCAAACGCAGTACCTGGCTTTGCAAAACCAGATCAACCCGCATTTCCTGTATAACACGCTGGAATGCATCCGCAGTGAGGCGCTGAGCGCGGAGGTGGGCAGCGTGGCCGATATGTGCGAGGCGCTGGCAACGTTCTTCCGATACACCATCAGCAATCTGGATACCATTGCAACCATTGAGGAAGAACTGAATAACGTAAAGAACTACTTTTTTATACAGCAGTACCGTTTCGGGCAGCGCATTAAAATGAGCGTGGAATACGAACCGGAAGACGAGGCGCAAATTCTGCGCCACCCGATTCCCCGCCTTACGCTGCAGCCGATTACGGAAAACGCGATTCTTCACGGTGTGGAAAAGACCATCGGGGAAAGCCTGATTCAGATCCGGATTGTGCTGACGGAAGAACGGCTGGTGCTTACGGTGTCCGATAACGGGGTGGGCATTGAACCCGAGGAATTGGAGAAGCTGAACCACT
>JAQUXV010000416.1 GCA_028692205.1 Eubacteriales bacterium | reverse complement strand
GCCGTCGCGAATTTCCGGCTCGTCGTCAACCAACATCAATCGATACATATTCATTTTACCCCAACGCGTTTATTTATTTAACAATATAACATAGTTCCGGCCAAATTGGTAGTTTGTTTCCAACCCCAACGCCGGGAACGCCAAAACACCGGCCTCATTTGCGTTTCCGGCGTCGGCTGAACGCCCGCAAACAGAGCCCGGTGCTTCAAAAAGCTATGAAAATAATGATTATCAATCGACTTATGAAAAACTGCCCCGTTCTACGGCGCAACCGTCATCAGCCGGTACCAGCCGCCGTCTTCGGGCGCGTCCATGGCCAGCGCCACGCCGGGTTCCCCGGTCTGGGGGTCCGGAATCCCCACGTCGATTGTAACGGCGCCCGGCCCAAAACCGGCGATATCAACGGTTTCCGTAACATTGCTTCCCGGCAGGATGGAAAGCAGATCGGTTTTCAGGGGCAACACCCGCGAGGCTCCATCGCTGTCCGTCAGCCGCAGGGCGGGCGTCCAGCCGAAGTAAAACGGGGCGGAACCGTCGTTAGCCCAGGTCAGGGTAAGGGTTTGGGCGGCCGTGTCCAATACCGCCGAGGCAACCCGCAGCCGGTAACCGAGCAGCCGGTTCACCTGATCCAGCGCCGTTTGCAGCGGCCCGTTCCGCTCCGTATTCACAAAGCTGCCCGGCCCGACCCAGCTGGCGTGGGAACGTTCCAACAGCGCAAGCGTCTGGCTCAGGGTTTCCGACAGCAGCGAATCCTTGGTGACCGCCGTGGTCAGTTCGCCGCCAACGGGCGCGGTCTGCCAGCCCTCCGGCATGGCGGCCAGCGCATCCGGTTCGTCGGTCTCGCCGTACGTGCCGCCGTTTGCAATCCAGCCCAGCCACGTTTCAGTGGCCCTCGCGTCGCCGGTCGTATCGTTATACAGGCCCAGCCCGTTTTGCATGGCAAAGCGGAACGGTCTGCGCATCATCAGTTTCGCCGTTGTAAACGCATCCGTATAGGCCTGCGCGTAACGGTCGCGCACCGTTTCCGGCGGCATAACGCCCGCCGACGGATGCACATGCCATTCGCCCCAGTGCCCCAGCGAGCCAAGCTCCACATAGGCCACAAAGGGGTCGCCATCGTAACGCGCCCCCAGCGCCGCAACCGCGCGCCGGTGGGCCGCGATCAGCGTTTCGTTGGCGTAGTCGGGGCAGTATCCCCGGCCGTACGATACTTTATAGTACTGGCCGTCTTTCGTTTGGTTGTACAGCCATTTGGGGATGTCCAAATGCTTCTTTGACCCCGGCACATCCAACACAAACCGCAGGATCAGCCGCTTGCCCTCCGCCCGCCATTTTTTAAAATGGTTGGCTTCCTCAAAAGCGGCAAAGTCGTAAACGCCCTCTTCCGGCTCAAAGTCCGCCCAGCGAAGGTTGGCGTACACCAGCGTGAAGGGCTGCTCGCGCTCACCGTCGTCATTCGCCCAGGCGGCGCTGCCGATAAACGGGTTTACCAGCTCCCGGTCGCTGGCGCGGTACGCCACCGTAACCGTTGCCGCCGTCGCCGAAGCACCCAGCAACAGCGCCAGCGCCAGCGCAAAGCCTATCATCCTGCGCATTTGGAACCCCCTGCGTTACTCGATATAGTCGCCGCTGTACTGGATCAGCGTTACATCCTGTATGCCTTCCACCCGGCGAAGCGCATCCACAAAGCCGGTTCCGCCGCGCCTTACGCGCACCTCCACCGCCATTTCCACGTCCTGCTTGCGCAGTGTTTTAGACTTGATTTTGTACGGGCGGGTGCCCAGCACGCGGCGGATCATCTCGTCCACGCCGTCGGCGTTGTAATGCACCAGCAGCACGTACATCTCGTCCCGGGGGGATTTGCGATTTTTCAGAATCAGCAGCAGCACGGTCATAATCACCAGCACGACCACCGCCACGTAGAACATGCCCGCGCCCACCGCAATGCCCGAGGCCACCGCCCAAAACAGGTACAGCAAATCCATCGGGTCCTTGATGGCGGTACGGTACCGCACGATGGACAGCGCGCCCACCATGCCCAGCGACAGCGTGATGTTGGACTGGATAGTCACAATGATTCCGCAGGTGAGCACCGTCATGCCGATCAGCGATACGGCAAACGTGCTGCTGTACACCACGCCCGCGTAGGTGCGGCGGTACAGCACGTACAAAAGCAGCCCGATCAGCAGCGATACCAGCAGGTATGCCGTCGTCTGCAGAACATTTTCCACCGTAAAGCCCTGCAGGAACGAGCCGGCTTCCAGAAACGATTTTTTAAAGATGTCCTGAAAAGTCAACGTGCTATCCATGGGAACCCCTCCGTTATCAAGATATTCTTGTCTTTCACCGCCGCATCGTAGCAGAGCACGTATTTGGACGCGGCCGTAAACTCGCTTGCCCACGGCGGCAGCAGCCCGCGGACAATGCCGGGCAGGAAGTTGGTAAATTTAACTTCCATAATCATTTTATCGGACGGCAGCACATTGCCGGTCGGCAGTTCCGGGTCGAACAGGGAAAGCGCGCCCAGCCCGGCCCGAACCCGCTTATCAAAGGTGATTCGAACATCCCCAGCCTCCAGCACGTACGGCTCGCGGTCGTAATCCACCATCACGCGGGGGCGCATCAGGCGGGAAGTGCATTCAAAGTAGAACTCTTTCAGCAGATTATCCCCGCTTTCCAGCAGCGCGTTGTAATCCCCCGCCAGCACGCGCTCCACCTGTCCGCGCGTCATAAAAGCGCTTTCCTTACGAATATACTGGCCATACTTGCTTTTGCGTTCCAGCGTAATGCGCCGGTCGGAGCAGTTGTACACGCGGATGCGGTATTTACAGCGGGACAGCACCCCCTGCTCCTTCTCCCGGTAGGCGGTCTGCCAGTAATCGTCAAAATACAGGCTGCGAACCATATACTCGCCCGAGGCATCCACATTGGCGTCCCGCTGCATCACCGGGCACAGCCGCGAGCGCAGCAGCGCCCAGTCCGGCAGGTTGATAAAGTATTTCAGTTCGTGCCGGTAGCCCGTCATACGGGGTTCACCACCGTTCCGTC
>JAQUXV010000415.1 GCA_028692205.1 Eubacteriales bacterium | reverse complement strand
TTCTGCTTTTCGGTAATCACCGAGGATATCGTCACCGTGTCGGGCGCTTCGTACTCGTCCAGCAGCGTCCGCGCGGCAAGAATTTCCTTGATGATCGTAAAATCGTTCTCGCCAAGGGCGATTACCCTTGAGCACCGGCCAATGCCCGCGTTGGCAAGCTCCGCAAAGCCGGTGGGGTCGCCGCTTCGGCAAACGACGCGGGTATGGTTTCCCACCGGAATCAGCCGGGAAAGCGACTTTTCCAGCTCGTAACGGTCGCACTCGCACAACACCACGATCGCCGAGCCTTTTTCGCCCTCGTTTGCGGCCGCCATCTCGCCGACGATTGTGCCCAGGTGCTCGTCCTCCCCAAGGATGAGGGTGTGCCCGGTTTCCAGCACCTTCGCGTTTCCGTGGCGCAGCCGCTCCAGCCGGTTCTGAAAGGCGGCGGTAATCATACCGATCAGGATGGAGGTTACAAACAGCCCGCAGACCGCCGCCGCGATCATCAGCAGAATATAACCCGCGTTCCCCGTTTGATAATCGTTTTGCACGCTTCCCGTATCCATAATGTGCATGAAGCTGTTCCAGATCGCGTCGCCCACGCCGCCGGCAATTTCCGGCAGGCACAGGCGGGAGAGGGCCGCGACGATCAGCGCCACGACGACCGTTACCGCGAACAGCAGCCCGATCATGGAAACGACCCCTTTGGACATCCAACGATCGAACCGATACGAAATGCGCTCCCGAAAGCGCGGCGAGGCATTTTTCTTCATATAAATTTCTCCCGGTAAGAAAGTATAGCATATATTACCATTTATGGTAATATACGTCAATTCTTCGATTGTTCCCGTTCTGTTTGATCACGCCGTCCGGTTTTTCGGTTACATGCGGTTACACGAAAATTCGTCCGTGTAACCCCCTCTTTCTTTTTACGTTTCCCGCGCCAATCACAGCGTTTCCGTTGTGTTTTACAATGCGGGATGTTATAATTTAGGAACTGTTGATTCAATCGCTTTGTGAACGCCACGTCATACGGCTGCCGATTCCCGTTCGAAAATCCGCGAATATCGCAGCGCATGCCACGGCATTCCGGGCTTGAAGCAACCGCGCCGCCCACATAGGCCGCAGCGGGCCGCTCTCCGGGCAGCGTTAAAACAGCCAATATTTGCGGCGGCAACGCCGCGGGCGAGGTGAAAGTATGGCAGGCGTAACGTATAAATGCCCCAATTGCGGCTCTTATCTGGCTTTCAGCCCCGACGACCAAAAGTGGAAATGCGATTCCTGCGGTTCGATTTTTGATGAGCAGACGCTGCTGAAAAAAGCGGACGAATACCAGCGTGAGGCGGAAGCCGAAAACGCGCACAACCACAACGATCACGACGGGCACAACCATGCCGCTCCCGCCGCCGAAGCGGCGCAGGCGGAGTCCGCCGACAGCGGCGAGCAGGTGGTGTACCACTGCCCCAGCTGCGGCAGCGAAATTATCACCGACGAAACCACCGTAGCCACCCAGTGCTACTATTGCCACAACCCCGTGGTGCTGCAGGGCAAGCTGACCGCCGATATGAAGCCCGATCAGGTGCTGCCCTTCTCCATCGGCAAGGAAAAGGCCATCGACCGCTTTATGCAGTGGGTCGCCAAAAAGCGCTTCGTGCCCAAGGGCTTTTTCGCCCGGGAGCAGGTGAAGCAGATGGAAGGCGTTTACTACCCCCATTTCGTTACGAAATGCGTGGTGGACGGCAGCTACGAGGGCGAAGGCCGGCAGACCTCGGTAATGGATTCCGGCCAGTACATCGTTACCACCACAAGGCATTACGCCGTTTCCCGCCGCGCGAACATCACCTTCAAAAACGTGATGCGCCCGGCATTGAAAAGCACCAACCGCAAGCTGAGCGACGGCATTCACCCCTTCCCGCTGGACGAGGTGAAGCCCTTCTCCGGCGCGTACCTTTCCGGCTTCCTGGCCGAGCGGCGGGATATGGAGCTGGGCGAAGCCACCGCGGACGTGGAAAAGGAGCTTGGGGGCTATGTGTCCCCGTTGCTGACGCCCACGCTGCACTACAACAGTTATTCCGGCTCCTCCTCCGCCGTAGTGAAGGACAGCCAAAGCAAATACGTGCTCCTGCCCACCTGGGTGCTCACCTATCCCAAACCGGGCCTGAAGGAGCCGTATTATTACGTAATGAACGGCCGCACCGGCGAGGTTTGCGGCAAGCTGCCCATCAACAAAGGCAAGCTGCGGCTCTACGGGCTGGGGCTGGCCGCCGCCTGCTTCGTGGTGTACTGCGTTGCGGCCTACTTTCTGTTTTAAGGGGGCGATGAACATGATGAAGAAAAGGATATTCGCTCTCCTGCTGGCGCTGTGCCTTGTGGCGCTGGCGCCCACGGCACTGGCCGCCACGCGCGTGTTTGATAACGCCGATCTCTTCTCCTCCTCCGAGGAGCAGAGCATCCAAAGCGCGATCGAGGATTTTCAGCAGGCCACGGGCATGGATTTTGTGGTGCTCACCAACAGCAGTTATCAGGAAGAGGATTCGCAGCAGAAAGTCGCCGACGATTATTACGATCAGCACGGCTTCGGGCTGGGCGACGAAAACAGCGGCGCGCTGTACTACATCGATATGTACAACCGTCAGGAATACCTGTCCACCGCCGGCGCGATGATCGACTATATGACCGACGCGCGCATCGAAAGCGCGCTGGACCAGAGCAACCCCCAACTCCGGCTGGGCAACTACGCGCAGGCGGCGCTGGCCATGCTTGGCAAGGTGGAATCGTTCGTGAAGGCGGGCATCCCCGAAGGGCAGTACCGCTACGATATCGTAACCGGCCAAATGCTGACGGCGCGCCACAAGGTGCTCACCGGTACGGAAATGCTGGTTGGCGGCGTGTTCTGCCTGCTGATCGGGCTGATCTTCATCTGGATCGTGCAGGCCCGTTACAAGCTCAAGGGCAGCACCTACCATTACGATTACGCCGCCAATGCGGCCGTTGAGATGACCGACACCCGCGACGATTACCTGCGCACCACCGTAACCCGCACGCGCAAAGCGCCCCCTCCGGGCAGCGGCGGAAG
>JAQUXV010000414.1 GCA_028692205.1 Eubacteriales bacterium | reverse complement strand
ACGTTCTCTTTCAGGCTGCCGTCAGGGGTGTTCAACAGGATGGTCATGGCGCTGGTAAGCTCGAGACGGTTATAATACTGTTTGTTCATAATGAAGCGGTTTACTTCCGGTACCTGCGAAATGGCGCGGATATAGCTTGCAATAATCACTTCCAGAAAAGTAATCTTCACGCCTTCGTTTCGGCTCTTATCGGCAATATAGCGCATCAGCGGTTCATATTCCACATCGTGGTGCAGAAAAACCATTGCGTCGCAGCGCATCGGCATCAGGTACGGCGTTGCCTGGATAATCGGGTCCATATGCCTCACGCGGCGTCCGTCGGGGCGAAAACCGAACATATGCTTCCTTCCTTTCCTTCCGGTTCATGCCGGGAAGTCGGCTTGGCGCGCGCATGAAAATTGCTGTATGGATAATGGTATAGGATCGCACGCAAAGTCGGGTAAATTGTAACGGGTAACCATTGGCTGCCGGGTTTCCGTAAAGCCGCCGTCAGGGCGCTGTTCCATACGGTTTGGGCGCTCTTGGGTCGGCACGGTTTCACACGGGCGCTTGCGCACAGCGCAATCGGCTTGCCTGTGCCTGTCCGGTCAGCAGCAATGCGGTGGGAGCGCACCGGGTTGAACCCCCACTGCTTATCCCGATTATTGTATCCTTTCACCTCCCAATCGTCAAGCAAGGCGCGGATATCGCTATTCGATCTTGGCGGTATAGCTGAGCAGCGTAACGCTCGGCGTATTAAACAGTCGGCCCGGCATAGGGTAATAATCGCTCGCGTCCAGCCCGCCGCTGATGTACTGGCTGATGCTGTTGATGCGCTCCATGCCCACAATGCCCGTATCGCCTACAAACCAGCCTTTTTCCGGCACATAAACCGGCCCGAATGTTCCCAGCCGCCATTGCCCGCCGCAGTAATGCCCCGCCATAACCAGTGAAATCCGGCGGAAGCTGAACGCCTCGGTTTCATCCGCCCACTCGATCATCTCGCGCACGTAGTCCGTCTCCAGCGGCACATGCGTAAGCCCAATCTGCAAATCGTCCTTGGTCATCGTTTTCAGCGCTTCCGCGCTTGCGGTAACCGCTTCCAGCCGATAGCACAGCGCGCGGTAGGCCGCGCCGCCCTCGGCTTCGTACTGCTGGCCCGCGGTTTCCATTTCTTCTTTTTGCCGGGTCAGGCTGCCGAGCATGCCGTCGATATCGACACTGTACAGGTATTCCGGCACAAACCAGACGGTCAGCTTGCCTACCGCCTGGCTTACCGGCCTGTCCAGGTAAACCGCGCCCGCATCCTGCGCCGCGCGCACCCACTCGGCAAGCACCTCCGGGTTCCCGTGCAGCTCACTCTGCACAGCAGCCGGATCGTCGTCCCCAGCAACAAAATAGATGGGTACGTCCGCCCGGATCTGTTTCAGGGTTTTAATCAGCGAGATCATCGGGGTATAATCGTTCTCCCTGCCCACCATATCGCCCGTCATCGCCACGGCGGAGAAGCTTTTCCCATACAGGAGCGTCCGCCAGGCATCCGCGTCCAGCCCGCTTTCGCTGCCATGCAAATCAGAAACATGCAGAATCGTAAAGTTCTCCAGCTTCTTGTCCAGCGACATCACCCGTACCTTTTCCGTATCCAGATCGATCTTCCGGTTCATCGCCGAGTTGGTGATAAGCCCCAGCACGATCGCGGCAAACATCAGCGACAGCACCAGAATAAGGCAACCCGGCCCGCGATGTTTCTTTTGATCCGGTACAAAGATATAGGTGTTTTTTCTGCGTCGCATATCCTAACCCCCAACATGATGTGCCCCTATTATACCGTTACCACAGCGGGCGTACCGTTACGCCTTTCTAATCTTTGTGTTACATTTCCGTGCAGTCGTCCGCCAACCCCCTGCTGGACAGCCGTCGGCGGTTATGGTATGATACAATCTCAAATTCTTCGTACCGCAGCAGGAAAGGCGCATTCGGGGCGTGGCGGCGCCCGCGGCCCCTTGATAACACGAAAAGCCCTGTTAACCGCGCCTGCGAAGGTTGATGCCAGATCATACGGTGACGCGCCGCCCGCGCTCATCGCTATAACGGGAGGCGGAACATGCGCCTGAAAAGATCATACCGTTTTTGGCGGGGAATGGTGCGCCTGTGTACCTATCGTATGCGCGCCGAGTGGAAACAGCCCTTTACGGGCGAGCCTTCGGTTTTTATTTGCAATCATTCCGGGGCATTGGGTCCCGTGGACATCTGCGCAAAGTTCCCTCTGGCGGACGAGCTGCACCCCTGGATGAACGCGCAGGTGCTGAGCGCCCGCGAGGTTCCCGCCTATGTGCGGCAGGATTACTGGTGGCGTCCGGGCTCGCCCTTCGAACCGGTGCTGACGCGCACGCTCCCCTATATCGCGGCCGCGATACTGCCGCCCATCCTGCGCTCCGCCCCCACCGTGCCGGTATACCACGATATGCGCGTCGTGCGAACCCTGCGGGAAAGCATGAAGGTGCTTCAGGCGGGCGAACATCTGGTGATTTTCCCGGAGCAGCCTTCCGGCTACCGTTCCCACAACCATGCGCTGAACCGCGGCTTTTTGCAAATTGCTCCCGCATACGCGCGCCTGACGGGCAAGGCGTTAGCCTTCTGGCCCGTTCGAATCGACTCCCGTAACCGCGTTTTCCGCGTCGGCGAGCCGCTGTATTACGACGTCTCGCAAACGCTGGAGCAGCAAACCGACGCCCTGCTGGAAGCGCTTCGAAACGGTATCCAGCCGACCGCCGACAGGCTGAATGCCTGACCCCCGGCAAACAAACCCCGCTGTCATCATATACCGTCCCCGGGCCGGAACTCCTTCCGGCCCGGGGACTTTGTTACGTTTATGTCGCGCTTCCGGGCTGACCGGCCTGTTTGGGGAGTAACCGCGGTTGCTTCCCCCGCCTTCCATGTGGTAAAATAAAGTGCTTTATTTTGTCCTGATACCGCAGCCATTCCGAAGGAGCGAACAACCCTTGCAACAGCGGGAAAACGAGCGTACCTGGGCCAGCTCGCGACGCGTCATGCTGGTGATGATGTCGTTAAGCTCCCTGTA
>JAQUXV010000028.1 GCA_028692205.1 Eubacteriales bacterium | reverse complement strand
TTCGCAGCCACCACGAGCGTTATGATGGGAAAGGGTATCCGGACGGGCGCTTTGCAGCCGAACTGCGGCTGTCCACACGGATTTTGGCTGTGGCTGACGCCTACGACGCCATGACCAGCGACCGTCCGTACCGCAGCAGCATATCGCTAGTACAGGCGCGGGAGGAACTTCAACGCGGCAGGGGCACGCAGTTTGACCCCGACGTGGTGAAAGCTATGCTGGCTGTGATGGACAGGGAGGAGCACAGGGAATGATTCTCGTCTACCTGCTGGTGTTGGCCGTGGTTGTCGGGTATCTGCGCGGAGGGCGTTTGAACGGTTATCTGCAAAAACCGCTGAAAGGCATTATTTTGCCTGTAGCGGGTTTTTTAATAGAAGGCAGTTTAGCATGGCTCCCCGGTGTTCTGCTCGCCCCGCCGCTGCGCTGGCTGTGGGTGGTAGTCGCGGCCGAATACCTGTGTCTATTTACGTTTTTATTTCTTAACCGGGACGAGCGGGCTTTTTGGCTGGTTGCGCTGGGAACGGCAACGAATTTTGCGGCAATGGCTTTCCATCAGTTTCGCATGCCCGTAAGCCCTGTCATTTTTGACTTTTCATCGTTGGCCGCCTTCGTGGAGCGCGTACGAAGCGGGGAATTGGTCGAATATGTTCTCGTTGGTTGGAATGCTCCACTGTGGTGGCTTGGGGACTGCATCCCCGTTCCCTGGCTCGTACCCGGCGTAGCCAGCGTAGGCGATTTTCTGATGGGCGCGGGGCTGTTCTGGTGGGTGCAGCGGATGATGATGCGCAAGCAGTAAAACACCGCGATGTGCAAAGTACAGGTGCATACAAGCCGCTTTACCCGGTCCGGATTCGCTTTGGCAGTCCAAGACTGTGATGTCGAGATCACCCCTAAGAAGGGTGGCATGAATAAGCCTGTAAGCGTATAAAACTGTCAGCGCCTGAATAACGTTGACAGTTTCTTTGTAGTGCAGAGTATTATTTGTCAGCTCCGAAATCAAATCATAGGAAGTGACTCCCTAAAGCAAGTTTCACCTTGCCATAGAGAGTCACTTCCTGAACACAACTTGGAAATGCGCTCAGGGGATTGACCCCAACACACCTTGACGGTTTTTCCGAGGCCGTGTGAAGGCTAAAAAAACGAACGCGGATCCGATCCCCGCAACAGACCATCTGCCACATCAGATACTATCCCTGTTCCTAACGGCATCGTCCATTTCTCCGCTCCCCTATCGATACCCGATTGAGTGGTTTTACATGTGAATCATCGCTCGTTAAACGCTCCTGGTTTTCGTAATCTTCCGGAGTTGGTCAGCGCGTGCTTCAACATAGAAAACAGACAGCCCCTTCCCCTTGTCGTGTAAAAGCGGCAGGGGGATTTCTTTATCCGTCAGCGCCGGCAAGCATATCGGTGATAGGGTTCGCAGGAGACTGCATAGTTGATAAGCCAACGAATAACCCGTCATTAACCATTATCCGATTTGCTTTTCACAATATATAGTTTACTTTTATAACTTTAGAGTTCATTCATTTAACTCTCATAATGAAATTTTATTCAAATTAGCTCTTGACATTATCATATTTAGCCACTATAATTCCAATTGTGACAGTTGCGAGTTCATTAAAAATACTTATAAGTTCAATAAATAGACTATGAGGTGGCTACATGAAACAGGGACTGAACAGTGACGGGATGCAGCGCGCAAACCGGAATCTGATTCTTGGCATCTTTCTGGAGAAGAAGAAAACATCCAGAACGGAGCTTGCAAAGCTCACCCATCTGAAGCGAGCCACCATTACCAATATCATCAATGAGTTTCTGGCTGCGGGCATCGTGCGGGAAGAGGGCTTTCAAACGGAAGCAAACGGGCGCAAAACCGAAACGTTGGGCCTGTACCTGCCCCACATTGCCGTACTGTCGGCACGCATCACCCGTGAATTTTTCGACATCTGCGCATTCTCCATCACAGGGGAAACCCTGCACAGGATTCACCACGAGATTGCCAAGGACGACGATATCGACAACATTATGAACGGCATTTACGCGGATATCGACGCGATGCTCGCCAAAGTCGGCCCCCAAAACGCGCTGGGCATGTGCGTGGGGCTGCCCGGCCCCTATATCCGCGGCAAGCACAACGTGGCAATCGTTACCGGCTTCAAGCAATTGGGCCGCATGGATATCCATCAGGCGCTACGGGACCGTTATCCGTTTTTAATGATCACGGAGCACGATTGTAAGCTTTCCGCGCTTGCCGAGTGGAAAAGTCTGGAGCCGGAAGAACGTGCAAACGAGAACAGCCTTTTCGCCATCCAGTCTATCGGCATCGGCATCGGTTCCGGCATGATTATCAACGACCGCATTTTCCACGGGGCGGTCGGCAGCGCGTTCGAAATCGGCCATATGGGCATCAATTTCAACGGTCCCCTTCAGGACGGCCAGCGCGGCATGTTTGAAAGTTACGCGTCCACCGGTTCCGTACGTAATTACATGCTGGAACGCTTATACGAGTTTCCCGGCACCGTGCTCACCGACGCAAGCGATTACTACCAGATTCGGGATGCTTACCTGAACAACGATCCACTCGCGGTATGCGCGATCGATAACCTTGCATGGAAGCTCGCCTATGGACTGACCAACATCATTTTCGTTATGAACCCCAACCGCATCGTGATTTGCGAGGATTACCCGTTTTGCCAGAAGTTTCTGGATAAGCTTCAGTCCTGCTTGGGGCAGATGGTGTATCCGGAACTGCTGGAAGCTACCAAAATCCAATTCACCAAGCTTCAAATGGACTCCACGATTCTCGGCGGATACTGGTATGTATTGGACCGAATGCTGAAAGCCGATACATTGATGGATACGCTGAGCGATATCAAAGAGGCGAACAGGCGGGAGAAATAAGCTTTCCGCGTCAGGAGACACAATATACGGACCGGTTGCTTTCCACTTCGCAGTTGACCGCTGTGAAAGGGTTTGTTTTCCGTGACGGTTTTCAAGGAGCAAGAGAACATGAACGACAAGCGGTATGTGATCAGCCTCGACTTCGGTACGCTATCGGGCAGGGCGATTTTAGTGGATACCGAAAATGGGGATATCGTCGCAACGTTCGTTGAGGAATACGCTCACGGCATTATACAGGACTTTTTACCAGACGGCGTAACGCCCATCCCCCACGATTGGTGCCTGCAGGACCCGGACGATTACCTTCAGGTGCTCCTGAATACCGTACACGCGCTCCTTCGGGAAAGCAGGGCTAATCCCGAACAGATTATCGCTTTGGGCCTCGATTTTACAGCCTGTACGATTCTACCGCTTACGAAAGACGCGGTTCCGCTGTGTAAGCTACCGCAATACCGCCACAGGCCCCACGCCTATGTAAAGCTTTGGAAGCACCACGCCGCTCAGCCGGAGGCTGACGAAATCAACGAAAAGCTCCGTTCCTTTTCCAACGATGTGGCGGTCTATTACGGGGATCGGATTTCCGCCGAAATTTTGCTGCCCAAGGTTTTGCAGCTCCTGCGCGAGGACCCCGCGCTTTACCGGGAGATGGATACGATCAGCGAAGCTTCGGACTGGCTGAACCGCCTGTTGACAGGGCGGCAGAAACGATCCATCGACAATTCCGGCTACAAGGCGATGTACTTTAACGAACATGGCTATCCGCCGGACGAGTTTTTCCACCGGATCGACCCCGCCCTTAAGGGGTTTATTTCGGACAAGCTTGCCGGCAGCGTTTGCCGGGTTACGGAGCCTTTCGGGACGCTGACGCGGGAGTGGGCCGGGCGGCTGGGGCTTCGCGAGGGAATTGCCGTAGGTTGCAGCGTAATCGACGCACACGCGGGCATGATCGGCTGCGGCATTACCAGACCGGGGCAAATGATGCTGGCGCTGGGCACCTCCAGCGTGCAGTCGCTGCTGAGCCATACGCCTTATTCCGGCAGGGGTATCATCGGCGCGCTGCGCGACTGCGTTATCCCGGGATACTATCTCTGGGAATCCGGGCTTGCTGCGGTAGGAGATCAGTTGGCGTGGTTCGCCGATCATTTCCGGCCCGCCGGGCAAAGCGAGGACGATTATCTCTCCACGCTCAGCCGCCGCGCGGCGGCGCTTAAACCCGGCGAAAGCGGTCTGCTGGCGCTGGACTGGTGGAACGGTAATAAAACCCCGTTTGTCAGCAGCAACCTTGCTGGTGTAATTGTGGGCATGAGGCTCAGCACCACGCCTGAGGATATTTTCCGCGCTTTGATGGAATCCACCGCTTTCGGCACGAAACTGATTCTGGATACCTTTGAGCAGGCGGGCGAAAGCGTACGGGAAATCATCGCCTGCGGAGGCATCGTGGATAAAAACCCGCAGTTGATGCAGATTTACGCGGATGTGTTGGGGCGGGAAATTCGGGTAGCAGGTTGTAGCCAGACTATCGCGCTGGGCGCCGCCATCTACGCCTCGGTAGCGGCGGGCGCCGAAGCCGGGGGCTATAACACGCTGGACGATGCTGCGGCCCACATGACCAGCCTGAAGAACGTCGTCTACCGGCCTGTTCCGGAACACCACGAAGCTTATCGGAAGCTCTTCGGGGAATATCTGGAACTCTCTAATTACTTTGGTCAGAAAAACATCGTTCTGCAGCAGCATCTGTTTCAACTAAAGGAAGAAGCCGGGCGTACGGAACGCCGGGAAGGGACGGAAGCGTAATGGATAGTAATACCGCACGGGAGCTTTCCTTAAAAGCTTACCAAATCAGGAAAAAGACACTGGAAATGGTTCAGGGCGCAAATTCCGGGCACATCGGAGGATCGTACTCCATCGCGGAGATCCTTTCCGTGCTGTATTTTCAGCGGATGCACATTAACCCCGCACAGCCCGGCATGCCTTCACGGGACAGGCTCGTGCTTTCCAAAGGGCATTGCGCGCCCGCTATGTACTCGGCGCTTGCCATGCGGGGGTTTTTCCCGGAGGCGGATCTTCACGGATTCCGCAAGATCGACGGTTATCTTTCCGGCCATGTGGAGATGACCCACATTCCCGGAGTGGATATGTCCTCCGGTTCACTGGGGCAGGGTCTTTCCGTAGGCGTCGGCATGGCGCTTTCCGCTAAAACATACAGCATGGACTACACCACGTTCGTCATTCTGGGCGACGGGGAGATTGAGGAAGGCCAGATTTGGGAGGCGGTTATGTCCGCCGCCAAGTATAAGCTGGACAACCTGATCGCGATCGTGGATTGTAACCGCCTTCAACTGGACGATATTACCCGGAACATTATGCCCATGGAGCCGCTGGGCGCGAAATTCGAAGCCTTCGGTTGGCAGGTTCTACGCACCGATGGGCATGATGTTGGCAAGCTCGCCGAGACTTTCGCGCAGGCGGACCAAATCGGCGGTAAACCCGTCGTTATCCTTGCGGATACGGTGAAAGGCAAAGGCGTTACGGTGTTTGAAAACCAGCTCCGTTTTCACGGCGGCCGCCCAACAGCGGAGGAATACGCGCTCGCCTATCAGGAATTGGATGCGAAAATCGCACAGTTGGAGGCTTGAAAATGCTTGAGAAAATTTCAACTCGCGCGGCGTACGGCAACGCGCTAAAGGAATTCGGCGGAAACCCGGATATTGTTGCGTTGGACGCCGACCTGGCTTCCTGTACGATGAGCTGCACTTTTCGGGATCAGTATCCCAAAAGGCACTTTAACGTCGGCATTGCCGAAGCCAATATGATTGATATCGCCGCCGGTTTTGCAACCACGGGCAAAATTGCGTTCTGTCACTCCTTCGCCATGTTTACCGCCGGACGGGGTTACGACCAGATCCGGAATTCCGTGGCCTATCCCGGGCTGAATGTGAAAGTCATCGGCAGTCACGCCGGGCTTACCGTGGGTGAGGACGGGGCAACCCACCAGTGTATCGAGGATTTGAGCCTGATGCGCACCATCCCCGGCATGACGGTTATCGCCCCCTGTGATGCCAACGAAACCCGCGAAGCTGTAAAAGCGATCATTGAATATCACGGACCCGTGTATATGCGTACGGGCCGCACGGCGGTGGACAACATCACCCCGCAATACCCAAACTACCACTTTGAAATCGGCAAGGGGATAACCCTTCGTGACGGAAGCGACGTTACGTTGATCGCCTGCGGCCTGATGGTGCAAATGGCGCTTGAGGCGGCGGACCTGCTCGCGCAAAAAAGGGTTTCCGCCCGTGTAATCGACATGCACACCATTAAACCGATTGATGAAGAATTGATTGTGAAGGCAGCCGCGGAGACCGGCGCTATCGTTACGGCGGAAGAACACAATGTAATCGGCGGGCTGGGTTCCGCCGTGGCCGAGGTGCTGACCGCCACACGCTGCGTACCGCTTGCCCGCGTAGGCGTACAGGATTGTTTTGGCCGGTCGGGCGAGGCTTGCGCACTGCTTACCCGTTACGGCCTCACGGCGGAGAACATCGCCGAAAACGCGCTCAAGACGATTGCGCGCAAATCAATCTGATTTCCTTGGGGCGTAGCGCAGCATAGCGGCGGGCATCTCCCGGGAAGATACCGGCCCGGCTGCAGCGCACCCATAATTTAGGAAAAATAAAAAGGAGGATTCCCCATGAAAAAGTTACTGGCTCTACTGACGGTCGTTATGCTCGCGCTTACCCTGCTCGGCGTTTCCGCAATGGCGGAAGAGACCCACTACAAAATCGCTTATGTGCCCACGACGATGAACAATGCCTACTGGCTCGCGGTGGAAGGCCCCATTAAGGCCGAAGTCGAAGCCCGCGGCGATACCTATATCACCGTCGACGCGCAGAGCGATCAGGCCCGCATGAACGATATGATCGGCGATCTGATCGCCCAGAAGATCGATATCCTGCTGGTAGCGCCCATGGATTCCGCCGGTATTGAGAGCGCTCTGGTTGCCTGCAAGGAAGCGGGCATCAAAGTGGTTAACTTCGACACCTCCGTTGCGAACACGGATCTGGTGGAAACCATCGTAGCCTCGGATAACTACCATGCCGGCGTCGTGATCGGCGAAGATATGATGGCCAAGCTTCCCGAAGGCTCCAAGATCGCCGTTATGCACTCCCCGGTAGGCGCCGCCTGCCTCGACCGTGCTCAGGGCTTCTACGATACCATCGGCGATTACTTTGACGTGGTTGTGGAACTGGACGGCAAGGGCGACACCGGCGTTACCATGCCCCTGGCTGAGGACGTGCTGCAAAGCACCCCCGACCTGAAAGCCTTCTTCTGCGTAAACGATCCCTCCGCCATGGGCGCTGTAAACGCGTTGGCCGCGCACCCCGAAATGAGCGGTGTGCTGGTGTACGGCGTAGACGGCAACCCCGACGCCAAGACCATGATCAAGGCCGGACAGATGACGGGCACCGCCGCCCAGTCCCCCGAGACCATCGGCAGCAAGACCATTGAAGCCGCCTATACCCTGCTCGCGGGCGGCACGGTTGAAAAGAACATCGTTGTAAACACCTTCCTGATCACCGCGGACAACGTGGATGATTACGGCACCGAGGGCTGGCAATAGACCCTGCCCTGCACCAACCGTTGAACGTACCCGCCCAACTCCGCATCGCTTCAAAGGCATAGCCTTTGAAGCGATGCGGAGGGGCCATGGAACTTTGGGCCGAAGGCCCGGAATCGCGCCGGAAGCAAAGCTTTGCGGCGTAACGGGGGCGAAGATATGCCGGAAGCTTTACTATGCATGCGCAACATCGAAAAACAGTTCCCGGGCGTCAAAGCGCTGACGAACGCCAATATCGAGCTTCATTCGGGCGAGGTACTCGGCCTGATGGGCGAGAACGGCGCCGGTAAATCCACCCTGATGAATATTCTGGGCGGAATCCACAAGCCGGATAACGGCCAAATCCTGATCGACGGCAGAGAAGTATCGATCAATAACGTTATTGACGCCCAGTCCAACGGCATCGCATTCATCCATCAGGAGCTGGCGATGGAGCAGCACCTGACGGTAGCGGAAAACATTTTTCTTGGGCGCGAAATAACCAACCGTTTTCATCTGGTCAGCAAAAGCGAGATGAACCGGCAGGCCGGGAAATACCTTGATATCGTTGGGCTCAACATCAGCCCCGACACCAAAGTCGGCAGGCTCAGCACAGGGCAGCAGCAGATGCTGGAGATTGCCAAAGCGTTTTCGCTCAACTCCCGCATCATCGTTATGGACGAACCCACTTCCTCCCTTTCTGAAAAAGAAGTCGAAATTCTGTTCCGCACCGTTCGTGATTTGAAAAAACGGAACATGGGAATTATCTATATATCCCACAAAATGCAGGAGATATTCGATCTCACGGACCGTGTCGTGGTCATGCGGGACGGTCAATACATCAATACGAAAGTAACCGCGGAAACAACACCGGACGAGTTGGTTCGCATGATGGTGGGCCGCGATCTGGAATCCTACTATGTGCGCACCTTCAACACACCGGGCGAAGTGGCGCTGGAGGCGCGCGACGTCAGCAGCGGAGCCCGTGTGAAGCACTGCAGTTTCAGCGCCCGGAAGGGCGAAATATTGGGGTTTTACGGTCTGGTGGGCGCGGGGCGCTCGGAGTTGATGCAGACCCTTCTGGGGTTGGACCCCATCACCTCGGGCTCGGTAACCGTAAACGGTAAAACATTCGAGCGGCCAACCCCCGTAAAAATGCAGCGACAGAAGCTGGCGCTGGTGCCGGAAAGCCGGAAGACAGAAGGGTTGTTTTTAAACAACACCATCAAGTTCAATACGACCATCGCGGTGCTCGGGCGGTTCATTAAGCGGCTGAGAGTGAACTATAAAAAGGAAAACGATTTATCCGAACAGGCCATCCACGATTTTTCCATCAAATGCTCCTCTTCCATGCAGCGTATTGTGAACCTTTCCGGCGGTAACCAGCAGAAAGTGGTGCTGGCAAAGTGGCTGCTGGCAAAGCCGCAGGTGTTGATAATGGACGAGCCGACACGCGGTGTGGACGTGGGTGCCAAAGCGGAGATTTACGCGATCATGAACCAATTGGTCGCTAATGGGAATGCGATTATCATGGTCTCCTCCGAGCTGAACGAAGTGATCAACATGTGCGACCGGCTCGTCATTATGAGCGATGGGCGGATCGTAACTGAATTGGATCGGCCGGATTTTGACCAGAACACCATCCTGCATTATGCCCTAGGAGGAGAAACCAGATGAGTAGGAATCAGCGTGGCTTCGGCTCTGCGGTAGAGCGGATTGAAAATCGAAAGGGTATCGGCGCCATCGTCCGCTTTACGCGCAGCAACGCCGGTATTCTGGTCGCCTTTGTGCTTCTGTTTATCATCATGAGTCTGGGTGCGGAAAACTTCTTCAGCACCGGCAATTTCCTGAACGTGATGCGCAACGTATCCACCAACGCGTTTCTGGCTATGGGCGTAATGATGAGCCTGATTCTGGCCGGCATCGACCTGACGGGCGGCGCAATGCTCGCGCTCAGCGGCTGCGTCTGCGTGGTGGGGCTGGACCGCTGGGGAATGTCCATACCGATGGCCATTACCCTGGGCATCCTCGTCGGCGTGGTGACCGGTTTCATCAACGGCTGGGTTATCGCTTACTCCGGCATTCACCCCTTCATTGTAACGCTTGCCATGCAAAGCATATGCCGCGGTTTCGCCTATCTGATCGCGGGCGGCCAGCCGGTGACGCTGTACGGCCGTACCGATTTTTCCAACATCGGCAACGGCTTCTGGCTCGGCATTCCCCTTCCCGCCATTTACATGATTGTCGCGCTAATTTTGCTGGGGTTACTAATGAATAAAACCAAAGCAGGCAGACACATCTACGCCACCGGCGGCAACGAGCTGGCCGCACGCTTCAGCGGCATCAACATCAAGCGCACTAAAATTCTGGTGTGGACGCTCAGTGGTGGTTTTGCGGCCATTGCCGGCATAGTGCTGGCTGCGCGCATGACCTCCGGCCAGCCGGCCGTAGGCCTGGGGTACGAAACGGATGCTATCGCGGCCAGCGTAGTCGGCGGCACCAGCATGTACGGCGGCGTTGGCAGCGTGGGCGGCATGGTGATCGGCGTTTTCATCATCGGCATTATTTCCAACGGCCTCAACCTGCTGCACGTAAATTCCTACTGGCAGTACGTCGCGAAAGGCCTGATTATCCTTTTCGCCGTGTATATCGATATGGTCCGTAAGAACCGCGAAACCTCGGGCGGCACCAGACTGCTGTTCCGGTTCAGAAAAGACAGGAGGAAACCAACATTATGAAACCTAATAAAAAGGCTGCCGAGATGAGTGTAAAGGAGCTGGCCCGTTATATTGACCAGTCCGTTCTGAAACCCGAATTTACGCAGGATGATATCCGCCGGTACACGCAGGAAGGCATTGATTTCGGCTGCGCGACCATCTGCATCAACCCCGCTTCCCTGCCGATGGTCGCCGACATGTGCAAAGGCACGGATACGGACGTCTGCGTGGTATGCGACTTTCCTTTCGGTCTTTCCACCACCGAATCGAAAGTGAAGCAGGCGGAAGAATACTGCAGCAAATATACCATCAGAGATTTGGACATCGTCGCCAACTACGGCCGTTTACGCAGCGGTGATCTGGATTATGTGACGGCGGATATCAAGGCGGTTGTAGATGTTTGCCATCGTTATCACACCGAGGTGAAAGTGATTATCGAAACCGACTCCCTTACGCCGGAGCAAATCAAGGCGGGCACCCGTTGCGCAGTGGCAGCCGGAGCGGACTTTATCAAGTCTTCCACGGGCTTCTTTACCGGCGCGCCCGGCGTGGGCGCAAGCACGGAAGTCGTTGCGGCCATGATGGAAGCCGGAGAAGGCAAAATCAAGGTCAAAGGTTCCGGTGGCATCCGCACGCGGGAGCATTTTCTGGAACTGATTGATATGGGCATCGATCGCATGGGAATCGGTTACCGCTCCACCCCCGTCGTGCTGGGCTGCACGCCCTTGGAAGCCAAAGCGCTCCGCTAAGCCATTCCCCCATATTTTCGGCATTTGCCAAATTCCACGGCATCGGCAGGCAGCGGCTCCGGCGCGCTCTCCCGCCGGAACGCCGGGAAGCGGGATAAGCGCCAACCGTATCCATTTCGGGCGCTTTCCCGTAACCTGGATGTCTCCGTGCTTCCCGAAAGCTGTAAAAGAGGACCCATGCAGCGGTAATGCTGCATGGGTCTTTGTTAGTATCGGTGTTTGGGGGTGTTTTCCGCGGCACGCAGTCATCTACCGTACGCATCCAAATCGTTTTTCGCATCCGGGCATAGCCGGTTCCGGCGCATTGCGGTTTTCCATGCACAGCCGTCGGAAAAGCCGTTGAGCTTTACAGCGTTTTCACCTTTCCGGGGCACACCGTTTCAAGCGCACAGGCGCCTGTTCGGCATGGGTTCACGGATTATACCTTGGGATCGTTCATCGGCACTCGTCAATCGGGAAGGTGTTCAGCAGGCCGATATCCCAAAGCAGCGAGCTTGTCAGGTATTTATCCCGGATATCGCGGGAAGCGATGAATGCGTCGCGGGTGTCCTGCTCGTTTTCGCCAATATCGTCCGGCCGCATCGGCATGCCTACGCCGCGCATCAGCGATATTACGCTGTCGGCATCCGGCAGCTCCTCATCCATAATCGCGAGAATTTCATCCCAGTGCTCCAGTATCCTGTTCAGCCGCTTGCTGTGGTTGACCGGGTCGTTCTTATGCCAGCTGTTGTTTTCACTGTCGATCAACGCCTGAGCAGCCTTGCCGAAAATCCGCCGCATCTCCTTTTCCCATTCCACCTGGTTAAAATTTCTCATGGCTTTTTCCGCCACGGCTCGGTCGGGCCTTACGGTTCTCAGCCGGCGGTAAATATTCAGGCAGATATAGGTGCCGACGCCGACCTGAATGCCGTGCAGCTCCGTCGGCAAGCCACGTTCCATCGAAAACATTTCCCACAGATGGGAAAAATAATGTTCAAGCCCCGATGCGGGCCGCGACACCTGCGCAAAGCTCATCGCGATTCCGGACAGGATCAAGCCTTCCGCAACCGCGCCGATGGTTTCCGGGTCGCGCTCCATCAGCCGCGGGGCGGCCGCCACAATCTTCTCCAGGGAATTGCGCATCAGCCCTGCCACGCACTCGCAATAATACTCGTCATTGACGATATGGGATATTCTCCACTCGCAGAGGGCGATGTATTTGGCAAGCATATCGCCCAACCCGGCCCAAAGCATGCGCTCCGGGGCATCCTTCATAATATCCGTATCGGCAATAATCACACAGGGACATGCATTGTAAAGGGTAACCTTGATTCGGTTGCTGATCATAGAGGAAGAGTTGGAGGCGTAACCATCCATTGAAGGCGCCGTTCCAACCACCATCTGGGGGCATCCGATTGCATGCGCCAGCACTTTGCAGCAGTCGTTGATAACTCCCGAGCCGACAGCCAGCACGCAATCGCAAGCCGGGTCATAATTCATGCACAGTTCCCCCACGGAATGTTCGTCGGGCTCCACAGGCACGGCAATGAACCTGTAGAGCGTATAGGGGATGCCGGCATCCTCCAGCGTTTTCTTTACCCGGTCCCACGCGGCGGCTTTTGTGTTCATGTCGCAAACGATAAACGGTTTCCGAAGTCCAAGCTTCGTCATTGCCTCCGGCAGAAAAGCCGTCGCGTTCATCCCGATTTTCAGGTATTGCAACCCGGTGCCGTGCCTGCGGCCGCAATCACATTCGTAGCCACCCTCGCGGATAAGTTCTTCCAGCGTCATATTTTGAAATGGTTTCATATGTCTTCATTCCTTTCGTTATAAATCTCTTTTCGCATAATGGTTTATCACAAATCGAAAGATATTTTATGTCTTTTCCGGAAGCGGCATGGTAGTATTAATAAAGAATTTTCTTGTAAATAAGGAGGAAACGATATGGGCCTGATTATCTTAATATGTGCTGTGATCAGCGCTTACCTGATCATGAAGATTGTCAGCGAACTGATCAATCATCTTCTTCCCAAAAAGAAATGGTTTACTCTGATCGGGAAAATTGTCGGCTGGGGGCTTGCGTTTCTTTACCTGTACTTTTCCGGTTACTTTGTCATGGACCCGGACGTCAACCTGCTGCTTGCATGGCTGGTCGGGTTGCTCCCGGCAGCCGTCTTTATCGTATGGAAGGTTCTCACCCACGCAAGCGTTATGGAAAATTAATAAAACATCGGCAGCAGCAACCATGCGCTGCTCAGCAGAAAACACGCCAACCCCACCGCCAACGCGCGGCGAAGGTTGGCTTTTTCTTTGCCCTCGTACAGCCACAGCGCCGTCCCGCCCGCAAACAGCAGCTCCTGTCCAAAAATCTGCACCTGTGAGCACACCTGATATACCGTTGCGTCCGCCTTCAGAAACACCCAAAACAGCAGTAGGGTCGCAACCGCTTCCAGCAGTGCAAGGATGCACAGCAGCGGAAGCAGCTTTCGGACCGATTCCCGGATGCCGCAGCGAACACCCCCCGCCCAAAGGCACAGAAAGCATTTGAACACGTTAAGTACCATGGAACCCAGGATAACAATAGCCGAGGAAAAAACATATTGCAGTACCGAAAGCGCGTCCCGGCCAAAGCCCTCCGCAGGGTCTACCAACCCTGTAATCACCAGCGCGGCCAGCATCGGCGCCTCGCACAGCGGCCAAACCCACAGCTTTCCTTTATCAAATTGCTCGTCGCGCACCGCCTCAACCGGGTGCGCGACGAGCATGAACGCAAGACGAACAACAGTTTTCATATTATACCTTAGCCACGGTGAAGTGCCTGCTTCGGATACGCTCACCCGTTTCCGCATTGAAAATATGTGTTTTTTCCGCGTTAAAGCAAAGCTTCACAATGTCCCCTCGCTCATAGTAAATGGGGTCGGTGGTCGTAAGGTTCAGCAGATTTTGGCCGACGCGCACGCTGATGCGGCGTTCGTCGCCGAGGTTTTCGAATATCGCCACCGGGATCGCCGTGCTGAGTTCTGAATCGGGGTTAATTACAACGTCCACCGGACGCACGCCCAGTGTAATGCGCATATCGTTATGCAGCACTTCATCGTAACGAGACGGCACAGGGATCCGAAGGTCGCTGCCCGGGAAGGTGAAGCAGTACCCGCCGGCTGTCTTCTGTATCACCGAGTGGAGCAGGTTCATCGGCGGTTCGCCGATGAAGCCGGCTACAAACACGT
>JAQUXV010000413.1 GCA_028692205.1 Eubacteriales bacterium | reverse complement strand
ATCTGGACGAATACGACTTTGGCGAGGATGAGGACGAACCCGCTGACGACGGGGAACCAGAGCCGGACGCCGGGCCGGAAACGGAGGATGAAGATCAGTGAGGTATTTTACCGACAGTCCCTATGAAAAAATGATGATGCAAACACCAAAACAGCGGCGGGAGGAACAACCTCCCGCCGCGCTGCATCCGAGTCATCCCTGTTATGGCTGCGACCGATATAAAGGCGGCCGCTGTGCCGGTCCCTGTTACCGGGATTTGATTATTACCCCGAAGAAAAAGGAGGCTGAAAAATGCGACTTGTAATTGCTGAAAAACCGTCCGTTGCGCAGTCCATTGCCGCCGTGATCGGTGCGAAAGAGCGCAAGGACGGTTATTGTCAGGGGAACGGAATACTTGTTTCCTGGTGCGTGGGACATCTCATTGAGCTTGCTCCCGCCGACGCCTACGATGAAAAATACGCGAAATGGCGTCGGGAGGATTTGCCTGTCCTGCCCGACCGATGGAAGTATGTTGTCCCGAAAGGCAAGGAAAAGCAGCTCAATATTCTGCGGAATCTCATGTCACGCAAGGACGTGGACGGTATCGTCTGCGCCACCGACGCCGGGCGTGAAGGAGAACTTATCTTCCGGCTTGTCTACTCATATTGCGGCTGCACGAAGCCGGTACAAAGACTCTGGATTTCATCGATGGAGGAAAGCGCCATTGCCGAGGGCTTTCAGAATTTGAAAGACGGCGCTGCCTACGATAATCTGTATCAATCGGCGCTGTGCCGTTCCCAGGCTGACTGGCTGGTTGGCATCAACGCCACCCGCCTGTTCTCCGTGCTGTACGGACAGACCTTGAACGTGGGCCGTGTGCAGTCTCCGACGCTGGCCATGCTTGTTCAGCGGGAGGCCGATATCGCGGCTTTCAGGTCCACTCCCTTTTACAACGTGACCATTGCCCTGAACGGATTTGCCGCCGCAAGCGACCGGCTGGAGGATAAGGCTGAGGCTGAAAAGCTGAAAAACGCCTGCCTTGATCAGACCGCCGTTGTCAAAACCGTGGAGCGCAAGGACAAATCCGAGCAGCCGCCCAAGCTCTACGATCTGACCACGCTCCAGCGGGAAGCCAATCGTCTGCATGGATACACCGCCCAGCAGACCCTTGACTATGTGCAAAGCCTGTACGAAAAGAAGCTTTGCACCTACCCCCGAACCGACAGCCGGTATCTGACGGAGGACATGGCCGGGGGCCTGCCTGTGTTAATCAATGCCGTTGCCAAAGTCCTGCCCTTTATGAAAGGGACGGCGGTATATATGAATCCGGTGCAGGTGATCGACAGCGCCAAGGTGTCCGACCATCACGCCATCATCCCCACGCTGACCATGCGGGGAACCGACCTGGACGCGCTCCCTGCCGGGGAACGTGCCGTATTGCACATGATTGCTGTCCGGCTGATCTGTGCCGTGGGCAACAAGCATGATTATTCCGAAACCACCGTCATGCTGGACTGCGCGGGCCATGCTTTCACCGCCAAGGGCAAAACTATCCTCGCGCCCGGCTGGAAGGAGGCCGAGCAGCGTTTCCGCGCGACGCTCAAACAGCAGCCGGAGGACAGCAAGGACGCACCCAAGTCCCTGCCGGTGCTGACCAAGGGGCAGGAATTTGAGGTGATGGTTGCCGCCGTCAAGGAGGGAAAGACCACGCCGCCCAAGCATTTTACCGAGGATACGCTTTTATCCACTATGGAGACAGCCGGTGCGGATGATATGCCGGAGGATGCCGAACGCAAAGGGCTGGGCACGCCCGCCACCCGCGCCGGGATCATTGAAAAGCTGGTAAAAACCGGCCTTGCGGAGCGCAAAACGGCCAAGAAAGCTAAATATATGCTGCCTACGGAAAAGGGCGCTGCCCTGATTGCCATCCTGCCAGAAACGCTCAAATCCCCGGTGCTCACCGCCGATTGGGAAGAACAGCTAAAGCAGGTGGAGCGCGGCGCACTGGCGGCCACCGGCTTTATGGATGGTATCATCGCCATGACCGGCGAATTGGTGCAGACCTATGAGCCGGAAGCGGGCGCGGCGTTTCCCTCTGACCTCGAAACGATAGGCATCTGCCCTCGCTGCGGCGGCCGTGTGACGGAGGGCAAGAAAGGCTTTTCCTGTGAAAACCGGACTTGCGGGTTTATCCTCTGGAAAGACAACCGCTTCTTTGCCGCCAAGAAAAAGGAACTGACCAAGAAGATCGCCACCGCGCTCCTGAAGGACGGGCGGGCGGCGCTGCCTGGCTGCTATTCCGAAAAGACCGGCAAGACCTACGACGCCGTGGTGCTGCTGAACGATACGGGCGGCCAGTATGTGGGTTTCAAGCTGGAGTTTTCTGGCAAGAAGGGGTGAACGCGATGGATAAAAACACGCCGGAGCGGTTAGGCCCGGAAATCCCCATAAAGACAAAAGAAATCCCGATGGGCCTGCCGGGTATCAACCGACGCATGGTGGAAGGTTTTATGCTGGCGACCGGCTTTGTACTGCTGGACAGCGAACGTGACCCCCAGGGCCGGTATTACGGCGGCGCTGGCATGGACGGCATGTATCTGAGAACGCCGCACATCTTCGCGCCGGTGCGGAACGAGGCCGGGGAGATCCGCGCGTTCCGGGAGGTGCTTTCCAAACCGTATAAGTCCCCCAAGCGCGGCGAGCCTGAACGGTAAGGGGGAGCTTTGTATGAAGCTCTCCCGTTACGAGCAGGAAACCATCATCAATTTCAACGAGGAAGAAGATACGGCCAACGTCTATACCCACAATCCGAAACTTCGAGAGAAACTGCTGCACCTGATGGTCAAATACCCCGATAAAGTCAGGCTGGAGCGCCGGGAATCTCACGGAGCCGCCAGCTTTATCGTTCCCAAGAGCTGCGTATCTGTCCGGGAGCCGTACAGCGACACACGGCGGGCCGCCGATAGCAAGCGCGCAAAAGAAGCAAAAATATGTCCTCCCCGCAGGAGCATGCGCTCCCAAAATGAATAGCGAGCGCGCTCCTGCATAGGTTTACCCCGGTCTGTGCGGGGGCGTGCTGTTTTTTATTTCC
>JAQUXV010000412.1 GCA_028692205.1 Eubacteriales bacterium | reverse complement strand
CCTTTCAGCAGGCTCCCCGCAGTCAGCGTCGCGATGCCGGAATTGTACCGGTTGTAGTACACGCGATAACGCGGCTTCGCTTCCACGGCTGTTTTTGAAAGCGACAGGAGGGTGAACATCAACGCTCCCCCGATCAGCGGATACAGGAACATCAACGTCATCGCGGGCGAATGCACGCCATGCCCATACAGCGCATAAATCTGATCGATGGCGAAGCATAAAGCGCTGATACCAAGATAGATAAACGCTGTTTTCAGGGGCTGCCGTCTCGTTTGCCCTTTAATTCCCGAAATAGACAATATCGCTCACGCTCCTTTCCCCAAGGGTTCTGCCGTCCGTCGGGTTGTTGACCACCCGGCCGTTGAACCACATCGTCGCGGAGCCTCCCCCGTCCAGATTGTAGGCGACCTGACATCCGCGCTCCTCAAAAAGCTGCGCCAGCTCCAGCAGAGACAGCCCGGCGCTCTCGGTGGTTCGTCCGTCCGACACAATAACAATGTAATGCAGCGTAGAAACCTGCCCGATCGCCGTTCTTGGGTTGCTGCTCTTTGATTGCCCCACCTCGCTGCCCGCCAAAACGGTAATCTCCCCGTTGTTGATAAGCGCCGGTCCAAACGAAAGCACCTGCCACGCGCCCGCGTCCATCAGGCTCCGGGCGGTCGTTTCGCTTTCCTCAATAATTGAGAAATTGCCATCACTGTCAATTACCAGGTCCTCATTGTCCCCCGAAGTATCCCGGTACAGAGTGCCGTTACGAATCACGTAACCGTCGCTTCGAAAACCGTAGTAATCGCCGTTTATAGCAAAGACAGCGTCGTTGCTTTCCGCCATCGCAGAGGTTGTCGCCTTGATGTTTCGTCCGTAAATGCCGTTAGCAAACGCGGTTTTCAGGTACGAAGCATCCGAAAGCTGAATATCCGCGATATAGACCTCCGTATCGTCCACATATACGGTCTCCAATGTGATTTTGATATTCTCATCTTCGTACGAGGTATCGGTAGTCACCGCCGACGCGTTATCCGCCTGTTTTGTGGCCGTATCCGCCTCTGCCGTTGCGCTTACGCCGACGGACAAGTCTCCGACCGCGGCTACCAGTGCCCGCGGAATCACAAAGGTATCCAGCAGCACGTACGCCGATGCCAGAAGCAGAACCAGCGAATACACGATTGCCCACCTGAACGGTTTCTTGATAAATCCCATAAAGCCGAACCTTCCTAAAACTTGATACACCTGTATCTTAGCGGCGCTATCTTAAATGGAACAAAACCTCGGGTGAACAATACCCGAATGTTTTGTGATGATTTTGAAATTCCCTCAAAGAACACTTGCGGGCATCGCAAGGCGAACCGGCGGTTCCGTGCCGCCGACCGGTTGGGCATACGAAAAAGCGCCGCTGAAATGCATTTCAGCGGCGCTTTTGTATTAGTGCTTCTCCGGTTTTCTTATTCCGGCTTGTCGCCCGTTTTCGCTTTCTGCCCGATTTTGTTTTCCGTACCGTTGAGTAATCTGGTAATGTTGGAGCGGTGGCGGATCACTACCAGCAGGAACAGCGCCGCCGTAAAAACGTAGACGGCCCATTGCCCGGGGAAAGCGATCATCATGAAGACCATGTAGCAAAACAGCATCGTCATGCTGCCGAGGCTGATGTACCGGGTGGCGGCAATGACCACCACACAGATCGCTATGGCAATAATGCCCCACAGGGGGTTCACAAAGAAAATCACCGCTGCCGAGCACGCTACGCCTTTGCCGCCTTTGAAGTTGAAAAAACACGGCCAGTTATGCCCAAGCACCGCGGCCAGGCCGCCCAGCATCATGCCAAAGCCGCTGATGCCAAAAGTCGCGCCCGGCAGGATCAGGCTGCCGACCCAGCAGGCCAGCGTCGCCTTGATAAAGTCGCCAAGGAAGGTCATAAGGCCCTTTTTCAGCCCCAGAACACGAAGTACGTTGCTGGCGCCCGTGTTGTGGCTGCCCACCGTGCGGATATTGACGCCCGCGCGCTTGCTGATCATGATCCCCGTAGAGATGCACCCCAGCAGGTACCCGATCACCGCGACCGCAACCGTTAAAAGGATCTCTTGCATATTGATCTCCTTACCTGTTTTTCATATTATACCATAAAACGCCGTCCGGTTGCAAAACGGGCGGCGTTTCGTACCGGCGCTGCGTGTGCGGCGTCGGCAGATGGTTATTCCTGCTCCACGCGAATCATGCTCTTCAGTGTGGCAATATTGCCGTCCATCGCGCCGATGGCCCGCTGCATTGCCTTCTCGCTCGCCACATGCGTAATCACCACCAGCGTAACGCTTCCGTTTTGGCGGTCGCCTTTCTGCTGCACGGCGGCAATGCTCACGTTTTCATCGGCAAAGCATTTGGCGATACGGCTGAGCACGCCCGGTTCGTCTTTGGCTTTCATGCGGATATAGAAAGGGCATTGCCAGTCGGTATTGTTTTTCAGCGCAACTTTTGGGTTCAGCTCGTTGGCGAAGGTCGGGTAACGATGCTGGCAAGTGGTTGCCGCGCGCTCCAGGTCACTTACAATGGCGCTCGCGGTGGGCATATCCCCCGCGCCACGGCCCAGAAACATCATTTCCTTGCAGGCATGCCCATGCAGGTAGACCGCGTTGAAAGAGCCGGACACGTTGGCCAGCGGATGGTCGCTGCGAATAAACGTGGGGTGTACGCGCGTTTCCACATCCAGGCCGTCCCGCTTGGCAATTGCCAGCAGCTTCAGCGTATAGCCCAGTTCTTCGCCGCAGCGGATATCCTCGGCGTTGATGTGGGTAATGCCCTCTACATACACATCCTCAAAAGGCACGCGGCCATGGAATGCCAGCGACGCGAGGATGCTCAGCTTATAAGCCGCATCCAGCCCTTCCACGTCCGCCGCGGGGTCCGGCTCCGCCAGGCCCAGGCGCTGCGCATCCTTCAGTACGGTTTCGTATTCCTCTTTCTCCTTGCTCATACGCGTAAGGATATAGTTGGTCGTGCCGTTCACGATGCCGTAAATTTTATCGATGCGGTTGGCCTGCAGGCTTTCCTCCAGCGAGTGGATAATGGGAATGGCGCCGC
>JAQUXV010000411.1 GCA_028692205.1 Eubacteriales bacterium | reverse complement strand
AGGGCAGCACCTACCATTACGATTACGCCGCCAATGCGGCCGTTGAGATGACCGACACCCGCGACGATTACCTGCGCACCACCGTAACCCGCACGCGCAAAGCGCCCCCTCCGGGCAGCGGCGGAAGCGGCGGTGGCGGTGGCGGGAGCGGCGTGCACATGAGCGGCGGCGGCGTAAGCCACGGCGGCGGCGGACGGGGCTTCTAACGGGCAATCAGGGGCAAATCCCAGGCACGCTGGCGGTGTTATTTCTGCCATTCCGGGCCGCTGTCATCCTCGAAATAGCGCTGCTATTCCTTCGGATTCCATCAACCCGGCCTGATAAAATCCCGCTCGACATCGCACGCGTTCTTTGCCCCTTGATTTCCCTTAGGGGATACTTATTTTCAACGCGCGGAACGACAGGGTGATTTCCTCGAAATTGCGCTGTTGTTGCTTCGGATACTGCCTGACCGGTTTGACGAAAATCCCGTCTGGCAGCGCACATGCTCTTTGCCCCCCCTGAGCTCTTTTGTGGTTTTCGGTTTTTAGGCACGGGTGATCCCTAGTTTTCAAAGCACGGTTTGTGTTTTGGTTTTCCGCCCGCCCGGAAAAGTCGGCCCGCGCGCCGATACCGCTTTGCGCTTCCGGGCGGGCGCGTAATCCTTCTTTCTTTTTAGAACGTTGAAACTTTTCCGGTGTGCCGATGATAACTGTATGAAAAGAGGTGGCACGCATGAACCATCCCGTTCGCTACGCCACGGAACGTTTGGGCTGGCGGCTTCTATTTCTCGTGCTGGTCTCTTTGTTTTTCGCTTATGCCGTACCCCTGCTGTGGAGCACGCTTTCCCCGTTCATCATCGCGCTCCCGGTGGCGGCGTCGTTGCAGCCGCTGGTTCGTTTTTTTGAAAAGAAGCTTCACCTGAACCGCGGTTTCGCCGTGGCCTTCTGGGTAATTCTGGTCAGCGCGGCGGCGTTTTTTCTGCTGTACTGGTTCGCAAGCTTTGCCGTCGGGCAGATTATCAGCGCAGCCAACAACGCGCCTACCCTTGTCAACGGCGCGATTGCCGTGCTGCGCGAGGCCAGCGACCGTATTCTGAACGCGGCGGAAACCATGTCCGTAAACATCAGCGATACGCTGCGCGAGTCCCTGAACTCCGCCTTCAAATGGATTGGCGAACAGTCCACCGCCATCGCCACCACATCGCTCAACAAACTGGTCAATATCGCGTCCGGGCTGCCGTATGCGCTGATCTATGCCAACTTCCTCATTCTGGGCATCTACTTTATCACCGGACGCTACCCGGAGTTGATCGCCCGCCTGCTGCACCGGCCCCAGCAGGAAACCGACAGCAGCCTGAACATGCTTCGCCGCTCGGCGATCAAGGGCGCGATCGGCTATGTGCGAGTGCAACTTTTGTGGTTCGTTCTGCTGCTGTTGCTGTCCACGGTCTATTTCCAATTCATGGGCTTCCCCTACGCGGCGCTGATCGGCGTGGTTGCCGCACTTCTGGAGCTGATCCCCCAGTTTGGCTGCGGCGTGCTCTACCTGCCGTGGGCGCTGATCTGTTTTTTAATTCAGGATACGCATTCCGGCTGGGTAATCCTGAGCTTCTATACGGCGTACAGCCTGCTGCGCCGCCTATTGGACCCCAAGCTACTGGGGGATAATATGGGCATGTCCCCGCTGCTTTCGCTGATCGGCATGTTTGTCGGCATGCGGCTGGGCGGGGTGGTCGGGCTGATTTTGGGGCCGATCGCCATGCTGGTACTCGTGAGCGCCGTGCGCGCAAAGTTCTTCGACGGCGCGGTGGCGGACGCACAGCTGGTGCTGGAGTATATGCAAAAACGTTGGAAACTGGGCAGCGGCGCCGCCGAAACAACCGGCGCAAAATCCGCCGCGAAACCGCCGAAACGGAAGGGGAACGGGAATGACGAATAAAAAACGCTGCAACTGGCCGCAGGGCGAGCTGATGACCGCCTATCACGATAACGAGTGGGGCCGCCCCTGCCACGACGATCAAGCTTTATACGAAATGCTCGTGCTGGAAGGGTTTCAGGCGGGCCTTTCGTGGTATATCGTGCTCAGCAAGCGCGAGGCGTTCCGCAGCGCTTTTTCCGGCTTCGATCCGGTGGCGATCGCCGCTTACGGCGACGAGGATGTCGCGCGCCTGCTGGCGGACGGGGGCATCATCCGCAACCGGCTTAAGGTGTTGGGCACCATTACCAACGCGAAGGTGTTTCTGGCGCTTCAGCAGGAGTTCGGCTCCTTCGACGCTTATCTGCTAAGCTTTATTCCGGACGGCCCCGTCATCAACCGGACCGATGAATTTGTCACCCGTTCGCCTTTAAGCGACGCTGTTTCCAAAGACCTTCGCAAACGCGGCATGAAGTTCGTGGGCACGGTGACGATCTACAGCTATCTCCAGTCCGTCGGCATCGTGATCGACCACGAGCAGGACTGCTTTGTGATGAAAGAACTGCTTGGCGAAGCCTGATCTTTACCGGAAAGCATAATAAGCATCCACCGGCGTAGCCGGTGGTTTTTCATATGCGGGCATAGCCCTAGGATACTAGCCACGCCTCACGTGGCGTTGGTACGGCCTGACATTCGCATGTGATTTGTTACTGGCTACCCGTTAACGGGTTATCATCGTGAGCTGTTCTCCTGCTTGATCTTCCTTCAGTTGGTTCTTGATGTATTCCTCAATCTTTTTCGCATTCTTACCCACCGTATCTACATAATAGCTACGACACCAAAATTCCCTGTTTCGATACTTGAATTGCAACGCCGGATATTTTTCATAGATCATCAGGCTGCTCTTGCCCTTCAAGTATCCCATAAAGCTGGATATCGATACCTTGGGCGGTATCTCCAGTAGCATATGCACATGATCCGGGCATATCTCCGCCTCTACTATCTTGATGTCTTTCCACTCACACAACTGCCTCAGTATCTCTCCTATTTCCCTCTTCTTCTCTCCAAAGAACACTTTCCTACGATACTTGGGTGCAAACACTATGTGGTATTTGCAATTCCATTTCGTGTGCGCTAAACTATGTATGTCATTCACGCTTGTGATGACCTCCTTTTGC
>JAQUXV010000410.1 GCA_028692205.1 Eubacteriales bacterium | reverse complement strand
CAGCGTGATGGACAATACCGCCAAGATCGCCGGGTACATCCAATACTGCCGCCAAAAGGGGATTCCCGTCCTGCCGCCGGATGTAAACCAGAGCGGCTGGAAGTTCACCGTCGGCAGCGACGCAAAGAGCAAGCCCGGCATCCGTTTCGGCATGGGCGCGGTGAAGAACGTCGGTTACGGCGCGGTACAGGCGATTCTGGAAGGACGAAAATCCGGCCCCTATCCGGATCTGTTCGATTTCGCCGAGCGTGTATCGCCGGAGGCCATCAATAAACGCGTCGTGGAAAGCCTGATCAAGGCGGGCGCGTTCGACTTTGGCGAGTATAACCGCGCGCAGCTGTTAAGCGTATACGAGCGCGTGCTGGACGACGCCGCGCAGAAACATAAAAACAATCTGTCCGGGCAGGTAAGCCTGTTCGATATGCTTGGCGGCGCGTCCAAACCCGCGCATGCCGATGTTCCAGCCATGCCGGAGCACAGCCGTAAGGCGCTGCTGAGCATGGAAAAAGAAATCACCGGCGTCTATATTTCCGGCCATCCGCTGGACGAGGTGGCGGATCTTCTGCAAAGCGGATTCACCACCGTGCTGGATGTGCAAGCCATGGCGGAAAATGAAAACCATGGTCTGGACCATGACGGAGACACCGTAACCATGGCGGGCATCCTCGCGCTGGCGAAGGGACGCATCACCAAAAAAGGCTCCATGATGGGGATTATTACGCTGGAAGATCTGACCGGCCAGCTGGAAGGGCTGGTTTTCCCAAAAATCTATGATAAGTTCGTAAATCTGTTGGTCGCCGACAATCTGGTGGTGCTGACGGGCAAGCTTTCTTTCCGCGAAGAAGAGGATGCCAAGCTCCTCGTGGATACCGTTCAGCTGCTGACGCCGCAAACCGCGCGGCAGGCGCAGACAAAATCGCAGGTTCAGGCTTCCATGGCCCGTGCAGACCCAGCAAGCTGGGACGACGACTTGTTTTCGGAACCCGAAGCCTGTTGGACGCACGACCCGGATAAACCCTATGCACAGATGTCCGAAACCAATGTCGGTATGATGTGCGGTTATCCCGGCGCCGCTGCGGAAGCGGAGGTTGACGATATGCTTTTCCGTGGCGTGCCCCGTATGCTGCCGAACCTGTAGCGTTTTTCGATACGCGTATTGTTTTGCAAACAACGCGTTTTTCAGGGACTTAGCCCCTCTTTCAAAAATCCCATCTATCTTTTGCGCTGCCGCCGCAGTGTACTTCGGCCAATACCGTGATGCGTTTCAAATATACGGCTTGGTTGTGTTGATTACTGTAAAAATGTCCATCCAATCTTCGAAGGCTGTACCGGCGATGTTCACCGTTCCTTCAGAATTCGCCGGTACAATGAGCCCGTAATTACAAAATGCACGGAGGATACGGTTCAGATGAAGAAACTCTTGCGCAGGAATGGGTGGAAGTTGCTGCTGGATCTTGTGATGGCGGTTCTGCTGGCGCTGATGTACAACAAGCGCGTGTTGGGACTGGAGTTTCACGAAATCGGCGGTTTGGCGTTGTGCGGCCTGTTCATCATCCACAAGCTTCTCAATTGGAAATGGATTCGGGCTGTGACAACCGGGCTTTTCTCCCGCCGTGTCCCCGTGCGGCAAAAGCTGTATTGGGTTTTGGATATTCTGCTGCTGGCCAGTTTCGCGTTTGTATTGATCAGCGGCATCAAGATCAGCAAGGTGGTTTTCCCAAGCAGCAGCGCGGAGGCGCGTTTCAAAATCGTTCACTACGCCACGGCGGCGTTTGCGCTGGCGCTCTCCGGTATCCATGTAGGCCTGCATATGAACTGCATTGGGCAGCAGTTGAAGTTTCTGCGTAAATTGCCTGTAATTCTGCGTCGTGTCACAGCAGTTGTGTTCAGTATAGGCATCCTTGTGTTTGGCTCTTACCAGCTTACGTCCACGGCCTTTTTAAACTGGATCGGCAATTTGAGTATGGTCGCCGCCTCCACGCAGCCCTCGCAGCCTTCAAGCGAAGTATCGTCCGAGTTATCCAATGCGCTTGCCGCCGTAGAGGCGGCGGAAGCCGATGTTTCCGGTTCGCAGGCAAATACCGGATCGGTGGCTGATGCAAGCTCAGCGTCCGATACCGGAACAACCGACGGCCTAAGCCGGAACGGTGGAGGACAGGGGTTGCAGGACGGGATGGGGCCGCATGGAAACGGAAATCAGGCACAGGCTGTTTCTGTTGGCTCGGTGCTGCTGAGTTTCATGAGCATTCTTCTGCTGTTTGCCGTCGTAACCGCGTGGCTCGATACAGTGCTGAAGTTCTTCAAACGCAAACGGCTTTGCCGCTTGTGCTATACCCCTCCGGCGTAGCGTTTCCGCCGCGTTTGGCAACGGCGTGTTTGCTTGGTACACAGGCCGTTCTCCCTCATCACGGCGTTCATATAAACATCGTCTTTCCGCAAGCGGCGCTTCGGGTCAATTCCCGTCGCGCCGCTTGCGTTTTGGCATCCGCCGCCGAAAGGTTGTTTTTAGTTATCCTCTACAAAGTTCGCTCCGAAGCTTGACAAATCGGGCGGTTCACGCTAGTATACAAAATACAAAGAAAGAACAAGAGGTGTCCTGATGTCCGTTATGCGTTTTAGCCCGTCGGTCGAAAGCAAACCCATTCGCGAAATCGCGTATGAAACGCTGAAGCATGCCATTATTACCGGCCAGATTCCTGCCGGTTCTCGCATTGTTGAAACGGAGTACGCCGATAAACTGCACATCAGCCGCACCCCCCTTCGGGAAGCGCTTCGCAAACTGGAGCGCGACGGTCTGGTGGAGTATGTGCTCCGCCGTGGTGTTGTGGTGCGCGCCTTTACCATCGCCGACGTAGAAGAAATCTATACCATCCGCAACGCTCTGGAGATGATCACGCTTCCCGCGATCATTGAAAACGCAACGCCGGAGGATATTGCCTCCATGCGCGAAAAACTTCACCAGATGGATGAGTTTATCGAGAATAACGACATCGAGGGCGTTTCGCCTCTGGCGCGCAGCTTTCACGATCAGCTGACGGCTATTTCCGGGCTGAACCGTATCCTGCGGGTTATTCAGAG
>JAQUXV010000409.1 GCA_028692205.1 Eubacteriales bacterium | reverse complement strand
GTATTCTGATAAGCATGTGTATATGGTCAGGACATAGCTCCGCTTCTATGATCTCAATCCCTTTTCGCTCGCATAACTCTCGAAGTATTTTCCCTATGTCTTTTCTCAGATCCCCATATATACTCTGTCTCCTATATTTTGGCGCAAACACAATGTGATACTTACATTCCCATGTCGTATGTGCTATGCTGTTCTTGTCCATTGGACTACCTCCTTTGTTTATGATGCGGTTGGCAAACCCTCATCAGCTTAACATCGGAGGTACTTTTTTTAAAGCTAAAGCTTTCTTCCCTCCCCCGGCATAGCCGGGGGATTATTGGTTTCGTTCGCTTTGCTCTCGAAACCTCACAAAAGTGTACATTCAGCCCGGCATGGGGAGATGTCTCCGCGTGCCGGGCCGAATTTATTCCACAAGATAATTAAACAGTTTTCCGGAAGCGTTGCCTCTCTCCAGTGTCACTTCCACACAGCAAGTAGCCTGATTGGTTACGTACACCTCCGCGCCGACATCCCATAACCGCCGGATCACCTTGGAAGACGGCGTGTCCTTCTCTTCGCCCGGATCGGTGGATATCACCGCCAGTTGCGGGCGCAGCGTATAAATAAACGTGGCGTTGCTGGCGTCGTCCGCGCCGTGGTGCCCCACTTTAAGCACCGCGGCGCTCCCGATCACCCCGGCGGCCAGCAACTCGTTTTCCTCCGCGATCTCCATATCGCCGGCCAGCAGCATATCCCCGTTCGGGGTTTCTAGCCGCAGGACAAGCGAGTTGTTGTTCTCGTCGGCATCGTCCTGTGTTAAGGGGCCGAGTGTTGTGAATCGCGCCCGATCGCCCGCCTCAATTACGTCGCCCGCATTCAGCCTCACCAGTGTCTTATCATATTTATCGGCCAGCTTCACCACCGGGTGTTCGCCGTTATCCAGCACCGAAAAGGTAGGCGCATACAGCGTTCCGACTGCAATATCGCTTTTCAGCAGCGCCTTCAGGCCGCCCACATGGTCCTTGTCCGTATGGGTAAGGATGACGCCGTCCAGCGTTGTTACATCATAATAGGAAAGCGCCCGCAGCATCGCGTCCGTACTGTCCTTCGTACCGGTGTCGATCAGGTACCGTTTGTCTCCAATAAAAAAGAGGGCCGCGTCGGCCTTGCCCACATTCAGGAACATTGCACGCACCGACGGTGCGTCGTCCGGCGTCGCGGTTTCAGCGCGCGTTTCCGCCCCCGTCGGGGCAGCCGCGCCGGATGCCCACAGTAAAAAAGCAAGCGCGAACGCCTCGATTCGTTTTGGCATCGTCAACCACCCTCTTTTGTTCCGTTCCCTGCAGAAGCAAGCGGCGCGTTTCCGTTTGCCCAAACGGTGTCCGCGCGTGACAGCGGCACGGGAATGGTGTATACTGGGTCAGTCGCACCCCACAGGAAAGGAACGATATTGATGAGTATTCTACTGGCCGCAATTCTGGGCCTGGTACAAGGGTTATCGGAGTTTCTACCCATTTCATCCAGCGGTCACCTGAACCTGATTCAGGCGCTGTTTCAGGTGAATTCGGAAAACCAGCTTCTGTTTAACATCATGCTGCACATGGGCACGCTGCTTGCCGTGCTGATCGTGTTCTGGCGGGATTGGATCGCCATGCTGCGCCATCCCATTCAAAACCCCATGCTGATGCTGTTAATCGTCGCGTCGCTTCCGGCTTTGGCGGCAAAGCTGCTTTTCGGCGATCAGCTGGATTATCTGGAAACTCACAACCTGTTGTTGGGCGTTTGTTTCCTGTTTACAGGGCTGCTGCTGCTGATTACGCAATGGCTGTCCACGCGGGAGCAGCATAAGCGCCTTGAAACCGGCAAAGTGGGCGTGCCCCAGGCGCTGGTAATGGGCTGCATGCAGGCCGTGGGTATGCTGCCCGGCATCAGCCGCAGCGGCTCCACCATTTTCGGCGGCGTCGCCTCCCGGCTGGACCGCACGACCGCCGCAAAGTTCAGCTTTATGATGAGCATGCCCGCCATCGTCGCCAGCTTCTTAAGCGAGGGCTACAGCGCAGTTAAGCAGGGCGCCCTGACCCAAACGAACGACATGACCGCGATTCTGATCGGCATGGTGGTAGCCGGTATCAGCGGTTATCTGGCAATTCGTTTTATGTTGAAAATTATCGCGAAAGTATCGCTCAACTGGTTCGCGCTTTACGTGGCGGTGCTCGGCATCGCTGTGATCCTGATGCAGGTCACGGGCATTATGACGGATGCGCTCGCAGCCGCGGTTGCGGCCATGCACAGCGCTTTCCCGTTCCTGTAGCGGCAGGGCCGCGCCTCAGCGGATAAAATCCGTACGGCGGCGCGGCTCCTCCTCTTTGGGAAACGGTATGCCGGAACGCTTGCCCAGCGCAATACAGTCCAGAAGCCACGCCATGTTCCCCGCAAGGGTACGCATGACGCTCATGCCTTCTTCATCCTGTTCCGCCTGCCCGGCGTTGGAACCATGCACCATGGGCCAATAGCTGGAAGTGATCAGCGGCATTCCGGAGATCATCGGGTATTTGTTCAGCACGTCCAGGCTCGCGGTAGTGCCCGCCCGCCTGGCGGCCACCACACAGGCGGCCGGTTTTCCCGCGAAGGTTTCCCCATTGCCGGCGGAAAACATCCGATCCAGAAAAGCGATCAGCGTGCCGTTTGGCGACGCGAAGTAGACGGGCGACGCGATAATCAACGCGTCGCTCGTTTCCATTTTGGCAAGCGCGGCGTTTACCTCGTCGTCAAAAGCGCGGCAGCGCCCGTCGCATTTGCCGCAGGCGATGCAGCCGCGGATCGACTTGTTGCCAATCGTCATAATTTCCGTTTCAATACCGCGCGCTTTGAAAACCTTTGTCATCTCATCCAGCGCGCGCCGGGTGGTACCCATCGGGTGGGGACTTCCGTTCAGCATGAGAATTTTCATGTTTCAGTCTCCTTCCGCATCGTCGTCCCGGTTGATCAGCCGTTATAGCCCGGCGCTGCCGTGGGCGCGTCCGTCGGCACAGGCGCATCCGTGGCCTGCGGCTGGGCATCCGTTTGCTCCGCCGTGGTGGGTTGGGCCGTCACAACAGCCG
>JAQUXV010000408.1 GCA_028692205.1 Eubacteriales bacterium | reverse complement strand
TCGTGCCGAAGTTCGAACGGCAGATTCGCGCGGGCGGGCCCATAACCCTGACGCATCCGGACATTATCCGCTATTTTATGACGATCCCCGAAGCGGCGAGCCTCGTGCTGCAGGCGGCGTCCATCGCGCGCGGCGGCGAGCTGTTCGTGCTGGATATGGGCAAACCCGTGCGCATCCGGGAACTGGCCGAGCGGATGATCCAGCTGTACACCGCGCAGGGCGGACAGCAGAAGATCGATATTGTCTGCACCGGCCTGCGCCCCGGTGAAAAGCTGTACGAGGAGCTGCTGATGGACGATGAGAACATCGTCCGCACAGGTCTGGACAAAATCTTTATCGCCAAGCCCGAAGTGGTTTCCATGGCGTCGGTGGACGCCATGCTGGAAACGCTTCACCGCTGCCTGGACGATGACGGGGACATGCTTGCCTGTATGCGCGCGCTGTTGCCAACCTTCCACTCCCCCGAGGAGGTCAACGCCGAAGCGCAGCGCAGGGTCGCCGCGGAACCGGCGGACCGGGAGGCGCAAACGCTATGACCGACCATGAACGCTTTATGCGCGTCGCGCTGGAAGAAGCGCGGCTGGCCGACGCGGAAGGGGAAATCCCCATCGGCGCGGTGATCGTTCGGGACGGCGAAGTGCTGGCCCACGCGCACAACCGGCGCGAGCAGCTGGACGATCCCACCGCGCACGCGGAGATGATCGCCATCCGGGAAGCGGCACAAAAGCTTGGTGATCGGCGGCTAACCGGCTGCACGCTGTATACCACGCTGGAACCCTGCCCCATGTGCGCGGGCGCAATGGTAATGGCGAAGCTGAGCCGCTGCTTTTTCGGTGCGAGCGACGAGCGGCAGGGCTGCTGCGAGAGCGTATACGCCATTCCCAGCGATCCGGCCTTCTACTGGCGGCTTCCCTGCGCGGGTGGGTTGCTGGCGGAGGAGTGTCAGGCGCTGTTGACCGCCTTTTTTACCTGCCGCCGCAAACCCGATGCCCCCACCGAGTAAATCGCTTTCCCGCCGATTTTCAAACCCGAAACGGCAATGCCGTGCCCTGACAAATGCGAGCAACTTTTATTCAGCGCTTGCGAAAAACAAAGGAGTCATGATTTTGCAGATAGACGCCATTGTGACCGATCTGGACGATACCCTGCTGAATGGTCAGAGTGCCCTTTCCCCCTATACGCTCTCCGTATTCGCCCGCGCGAAGGCGCAGGGTGTTCGCATCATTCCCGCCAGCGGACGCGCCGCCTACAGTATGCTGCCCTTTGTGCGCAAGCTGGAAACCGGCATGCCTTACATCGCCTGTAACGGGGCGCAGTTGGTCAACGCCGATCACACGGTGTCGGATACCATCTCCTTTTCGCCCGAAGCCGCGCGGGAGATTATCCGCTACCTGCGGGACAAAGGCTTCTACGTGCAGTGTTACCTGAACGAGGGTTTCTACTATGATGAGGAGTGCCAGGCCAGCAGCAATTACAAGCGTTCCTCCGGGATGGCCGGTCACGCCGTGGGCGATCTGGCTGCGTTTGTCACCTTCCCGACGCCGAAGATATTGTGCGTTCACACGCCCGAGGAAGTCGCCCGCTGGCTTCCTGAAGTGCAGAAGGTTTTCCCCAACGCGTGCTTTTCCATCAGCAAGCCGTATTTTCTGGAAGCTGAGCCCCCCAACGTAAGCAAAGGCGCGGCGCTCCGGCGGCTGGCAAACCAGCTTGGGCTTACGCCGGAACGCACGCTGGTTTTCGGCGACAGCCTGAACGATCTGTCCATGCTGGAGTACGCCGTGCACAGCGTCGCCATGGGCAATGCCCGCGACGAGGTTAAGCAGGCGGCGCGCCACGTATGCAGCGCCAACACCGAAGACGGTGTCGCGCGCTTTGTAGAACAGCATGTGCTGACATCCCAAGGGAGTGATTTACCTTGATTAAAACGGCGGATTTTATCAAAAACCTGGACCTTGAGGTGCTTAGCGCTTCCTCCAAGGACGAGATGGACATTACCTCCACCGACCTTAACCGGCCCGGCATGCAGTTTTTCGGTTTCTACGAATATTTCGCCTACGAGCGCCCGCAGGTGATCGGCAAGGTGGAAATGACCTATCTGGAATCGCTGGACCCGGAAAAGCGGCGCAGCATTCTGGAAGTGTACATGCAGTACAAGCTGCCCTGCATCGTCGTCTGCTGGGGGATGATCCCGCCCCGGGAGCTGCTGGAACTGGCCAAGCAACACGATATTCCCGTGTTCCAAAGCAATGCCAAAACCACCAAGTTCTCCCTGCAGGCCATTATGTACTTAAACCGCAGTCTGGCGCCGCATGTAACGCGGCACGGCGTGCTGGTGGATGTGTACGGCGTGGGTGTGCTGCTGACCGGTGAAAGCGGCGTCGGTAAAAGCGAAGCCGCGCTGGAACTGGTGAAACGCGGGCATCAGCTTGTGGCCGACGACGTGGTGGATATCTGCCGCGTGGCGGATGACAGGCTGATCGGCGAAGCGCCGGAAATGGTGCGGCATTTCATGGAGATTCGCGGCATCGGCATCATCGATATCCGCGCATTGTACGGCGTCGGCTCGGTTATCATCTCAAAATCCATCGATATGGTCATCCATATGGAAAAATGGGACCAGAGCAAGGAATACGACCGGCTTGGCCTTACCGAGGAAACGGTTACCATTCTCGGCGTAAAGGTGCCCTACCAGATCATGCCGGTTCGTCCGGGCCGGAACCTCGCCATTATCATCGAGGTCGCGTCCAGGAACCTGAGCCTGAAACGGCTTGGGTACAGCGCCGCGCACGAGCTGGATCGCCGCCTGAACGAGATGATCGCGCAGAACAAGGATTCGGAAGAATAAAACGGGTCGGTGTGCGGGCGCGTCGGTTGTCCGCGGAAAACTGATCTTTTGGGGGAAGTTAGCATGGTATACTTGGGTATTGATGTCGGCGGCACCGGCATTAAAGTTGGGCTGGTAGACGAAAGCGGCAATATCCTCTCACAGGGGGAAACGCCCACGCTGGCCGGGCGGCCGTTTGCGGATATCATCCATGATATGGGTATCTGCGCGCTGAGCGTGGTGGCAAAGGGCGGTTATA
>JAQUXV010000407.1 GCA_028692205.1 Eubacteriales bacterium | reverse complement strand
CTCCTCCACCTTCTGGGTACCGGTGCCGAAATAGCGGATATACTTGCTTCCGCACTCCGGGCACACGTCCGGCGGCGGCGCGACCGCACCGCAGAAGTGGCAGCGGAGTTCGCCCTTCTCGTTTCCCTCCACCTGATGCAGGGTCATGCTTACGTCGCACTGCGGGCACTTGACCACATAGCCGCAGCTGCGGCAGCTGATAAACGTGTTGTACCCGCGGCGGTTCAGGAACAGCATGGCCTGCCGCCCCTGCGAAAAGCAGGTTTTCAGCTTTTGCTGGAGCAGGAGGCTGAAAACGGAGCGGTTGCCCGCGGCCAGCTCCTTGCGCATATCGACGATCGTTACGGCGGGCAGCGGGCGGTGGTTGACACGGGTGGGCATCTCCACAAGCATATAATCCCCGCGTTTTGCCATCGCGAAACTTAAAATGCTGGGGGTCGCGCTGCTGAGCAGCAGGGTGGCCCCCTCGCGCCTGCAGCGGCTGGCCGCAACGCGCCGCGCGTCGTAGCGTGGATGCTTGTCGCTTAAGTAGGTTTGCTCATGCTCCTCGTCGATCACGATCAGGCCGAGGTTTTCCACCGGCGCGAAAATTGCCGATCGCGCGCCCACCACCACGCGGGCGTCGCCCAGCCGGATACGCCGCCACTCATCCATCCGTTCGCCGTCGGTAAGACGGCTGTGCAGCACGGCGGTACGGGGCCCGAAACGCTCGCGGAACCACCCGACCATCTGCGGGGTGAGCGCGATCTCCGGCACGAGAATAATCGCGGCTTTGCCCAGTTCCAGCGCGCGCTGCGCCAGCGCCAGGTAAACCTCGGTCTTGCCGCTGCCGGTGACACCGTGCAGCAAAAATGCGCCCCGGCCATTTTCCAGCTCCGGCAGCATCACGCCCAAAGCGTCGCGCTGCTCGCCGGTCAACTCCGGCGCGCTGCTTTGCCCGGCGGGCATCGCCTCGTACGGAAGGCGAAACACCTCGCGCTCGGTAAGCTGTACCAATCCGTTCTGCGCAAGCTGTTTCAGCGCCTCCTGCGGGGCGGAGACAAGTTCGGCCAATTCTCGCACGGCATGGGGCTTTCCGTCCGCCAGCATACGCAGCAGGGTTGCGCGCTTTTGCGAGCGCCCCTGCTGTTCAGCGGCCTCCGCCGCGTTTACGCCCTCGGCCAGCGTTGCCAGCGGCTCTGTCTTCACCTGTGTGCGCCCGGTGCGCATGGCGGCGGGCAGCATCAGCCGAAGGGTTTCCGAAAGGGGGCAATGGTCCTCGGCCGCCAGTTCCTCCGCCAACGCCAGCAGCGGCGGCAGCACTGCCGCGTAATCCTCCAGCGTGTGGGCGATGGGTTTCATTTTCGCAGGCGACACATCGCATTCCTGCGCCAACTCCACCACCACGCCATCCACCTGGCGGCGGCCCAGCGGGATACGCACGCGCATTCCCGGGCATACGTCCATACCGTCCGGTATTAAATAGGAAAAGGGCTTTGCGACGTTTTCGTGTATCACGTCCACAACGACTTGCGCAATCACGTCTCTGCCCCCTTCGCTTGTATGGATTGACGCCGGTCAGCGGAAGTAACGGTTTTTCGGCTTTGGCACGCGGCTTTTACGGTTTTTGCGGCTGCCTTTGCGCAGGAAATGGATGGGCAGCCAGATAATCGCGGCCAACGCCGCGAACGGCAGCAGCGCAAGGAAAGCGAACTCCAGTGAAAACGGCGGGAAAGGATTGGGGTCGGCGTAGGTTTCGGCTTCGATTTCCTCAATGGATTTGGGCGCGTTTTCACGCCGGGCAATGGAACGCGACGCCACCAGCTGGTAGGTAACGGCGCTTCCCCCGTCTTCGGGATAATACGTCAGCGTGCCGAATTCCTCGCCCTGCGTAACGGGAGTGGAAAAGTTGTCGCGCGTGTATTCGACGATCACATTCGCTTTCAGGTTTCGGGCGAGGGAGTCCACCTCGGTCTTGGTGGCGACGATATGCACGGTGCGCGTGCCGTCCATCGGCACAATGTTCAGCTGAAGGCGGCCGATATCCGAATCGTCCATGGAATAGCCGGTGGTTTCGATGATGGTCGGGTTCATATCGTACAGGTCCACAGGCGTTACGCTGACAAACTGGGAGAACCCGTATTCCATCAGCTTTTTGCTGTCGGTCCAGCGGCCGTTTTTGCTGGTGTAAAGCACAACCGAGATCAGCTTAACGCCGTCCTTCTCCGCGGAGCCGACGTAGCAGTAACCCGCGCGGGCGTGGTAGCCCGTTTTAATGCCGGTCGCGTAAGGATAGTAGAATTCGTTATCCTCGCTGGGGTTCAGCCAGTTGCTGCCGGTGCCGATGAGCACGCGCGAACGCTGCAGGTTGCTCTTGGGAAGGCTGTAGGTGTAGGTTTTGGCAATATCCTCAAACGTTTCGTCCTGCATGGCGACCCGCGCGATTTTGGCCATGTCCCGCGCGGTGGTGTAATGGTTGTCGTCGTGCAGGCCGTTGGGATTGGCAAAATGGGTGCCGGTGCAGCCGTAGGCCGCCGCCGCCTGGTTCATCAGGTCCGCAAAATCGGTGATGTTGCCGGAAACGGTCTCCGCGATCAGGTTGGCGCCCTCGTTGCCGGAGCGTACCATCGTTGCGTATAACAGATCCTTGAAGTTGATGGACTCGCCCACGGAAAGCGGGATGGTGGAACTGCCTTCCTCCAGATTGGCGGCTGCCGAATCCAGCGTTACGGTAGCGCCCATATCCCCGAACTGGATGCCCAGAAGCGTCGTTAAAATTTTGGTTGTGGAAGCGGGATACATGCGTTCGTCCGCGTTTTTCTCAAAAATCACGTCGCCGGAATCCGCCTCGATTAAAATGGCGGATTTGGCATACAGCTGATCCTCGGTGAGGTTTTCGGGATGTTCCTCGTCGTAGGCGGGCGCGTCGGAGGAAAGTGTGGGGGCAATATATTGGATGTTTGTCGTATCCTCGGCCATCGCCGCGGGCGTAAACCACCCGGAACCCGACAGCAGCATAACCGCGGCCGCGAGCGACGCCGCAAACCGAACGAGCGCTTTCCTCAAACCTTCACCCCCTGTTGACAATCAAATATTATACCGCTACCGGC
>JAQUXV010000027.1 GCA_028692205.1 Eubacteriales bacterium | reverse complement strand
GCGACCAGTCCACCGATATGTACGAGAAGGCCGACCGCTTTGTGAGCCGCCTGAAGGATGAGGACGATTACACCATCGCCGAGAAGGAAAAGGCTGTTACCCTCACCGAGCACGGCGTGGACCTGGCCCAGCGCGCCTTCGGCGTGGAAAACATCGCCGATCTGGATAACGCCGATCTGTATCACTACATTTTGCAGGGCCTGAAAGCCCACGCTATGATGAAGCGCGACGTGGACTACGTGGTGCAAAACGGCGAAGTAGTGATCGTGGATGAGTTTACCGGCCGCCTGATGACCGGCCGCCGTTACAGCGACGGGCTGCACCAGGCCATCGAGGCCAAGGAGCACGTGAAGGTGAACCGCGAAAGCAAAACGCTGGCGACTATCACCTTCCAGAACTATTTCCGCATGTACGAGAAAATCAGCGGCATGACCGGTACGGCCAAGACCGAGGAAGACGAGTTTCAGGGCATCTACAATCTGGATGTCGTGCAGATTCCCACCAACCGGCCTATGATCCGCGCGGATGCCAACGATGTGGTGTATAAAACCAAAAAAGGCAAATTCGGCGCGGTGGTGGAGGAGATTGTGACACGCCACGCCACAGGCCAGCCGATTCTGGTGGGCACCGTGAACGTGGAAACCAGCGAAATGCTCAGCCGCCTCATCGACCTGCGCGGCATTCCGCATGAAATCCTGAACGCCAAGAACCATGCCAAAGAAGCCGAGATTATCGCGCAGGCCGGTTCGGTGGGCGCGGTAACCATCGCCACCAACATGGCGGGCCGCGGCACCGATATCCTGCTGGGCGGCAACCCGGATTATCTGGCCCGCCGCAAGATGCGGCAGGACGGGTTGACCGACGAGATCATCATGGAGGCTGTGGGCCACAACGAAGATGTTCCCGAAGAAGTGCTGGCTGCCCGCAAGATTTACAATGACTATTTCTCGGAATTCCGCAAGGAAACCGATGCCGAGCACGAGCGCGTGATGGAACTGGGCGGCCTGCACATCGTCGGCACTGAGCGGCACGAGAGCCGCCGTATCGACAACCAGCTGCGCGGCCGCGCCGGCCGTCAGGGCGACCCTGGCAGCACGCAGTTCTTCATCAGCCTGGAGGACGACGTGATGCGCCTGTTCGGTAGCGAACGCATCGCGCCGATGGTGGAGCGCCTGGGCCTGAACGACGATCAGCCGTTGGAAGCCGGGATGCTCACCAAGCAGATCGAATCGGCGCAGAAGCGCATTGAGGGCCGCAACTACGATATCCGCAAATCCGTGCTGCAGTACGACGATGTGATGAACAAGCAGCGTGAGCTGATCTACGGTCAGCGCGGCGATATCCTCAAGGGCGACAACATGCGCGAGACCATTATCAACATGGTGCACGCGATGATCGACGCGACCGCCGAGCGCAATTTCACGGGCGAGGGCAGCTTCGACTGGAGCCTGGACGATGCCCGCGATTATATGGAGAAGCTGTGCCTGAAACCCGGCACGTTTGATAAGTATGCCGAGAAGATCAAGGTGATGGACGAGCCTGACGAGCTGATTAAACAGCTGTATCAGGACGCGGAAGCCTTCTACGCCGAGCGCGAGGAAATGCTGACCGCGCTGGGCATCGACATGCGCGAGTTTGAGCGTGTCGTGCTCCTGAACGCCATCGACCGGCACTGGATGGACCATATCGACGCCATGGACGACCTGCGCGACGGCATCGGCCTGCGTGCCTACGGCCAGCGCGACCCCGTGCAGGAGTACCGCGCCGAGAGCTACGACATGTTCAACGATATGGTGCATATGATCCGCGAGGATACCATCCGCCGCCTGTTCCAGAGCCGTGTGGAGCGGCTGCCGGAACGCCGCAAGGCCGTGGACATGAGCAAGACGCAGGAGGGTTTCTCCGGCGGCCAGCAGGACAACACCAACGGGCAGGCCAAAAAGGGCGGCGCGCCCACCGACATCAACAAGCCCGGCGCGGTTGGCCGCAACCAGCCCTGCCCCTGCGGCAGTGGCAAAAAGTACAAGCACTGCTGCGGCAAAAATGCCGAGTGAGCATACGGGGGGACGGCGGGGGCTGCTCGCCCCCGAACCCCCGGTTAAGGGCCGCATGGCCCTTGACAATCCCCGCTTCCGCCCGCGTGATGCGCGGCCGGAGAGATAGTGAAATATGTTTTTCGATAAATGAATGGGATGGTATTCCTTTGGACTTTTACAGACTGGTATAAGCTTGATTGCTAACTCCCTTCGCTGTGCGGATGCGCGGCGAGAATGGAGTTCATTAGCCCTCTGATGGGGGTTAAGGGGGCAAAGTCCCCTGATAGAAGGAGCAGATTTATGGTCGATACCGAACGGTACCAACAGGAGCTGGAATCGCTTCGCGATACCATTGACAAGGCGAGCGACGCGCTCGATCTGCCGCGGCTTCGGGAAGAGCTGGCGGAGCTGCACGAGGAGATGAACGCCCCGGATTTCTGGAACGATCTGGAGCGCTCCACCACCGTCAACCGGCGCGTAAGCCATATTGAAGGCAGAATTGAGCATGTGCGCCGCCTGAATGAGCGCTGCGACGATGTGGAGGCCATGCTTTCGCTGCTCAACGAAGAGCCGGACGAGGAAATGGGCAAGGAGTGCGAAACCGAGCTGCAAGCCCTGCGTGCGGACGCGGACGCGCTGGAGCTGGAAACGCTGATGCGCGGCGAGTACGATGATTGCAACTGCATCCTCAGCCTGCACGCGGGCGCGGGCGGCACCGAGGCGCAGGACTGGACGCAGATGCTCTACCGTATGTATACACGGTACTGCGAGCGCATGGGCTTTAAGGTAACGGTGAACGACGTTCTGGAAGGCGACGAAGCCGGACTGAAAAGCGTTACCTTTCAGGTGGAAGGGGACAACGCTTACGGCTATCTGCGCAGCGAGCGCGGCGTACACCGGCTGGTGCGCATCAGCCCGTTCGACGCCAACGCGCGCAGGCACACGAGCTTCAGCTCGCTGGACGTGGCGCCCATCCTGCCGGAAGACGACAAGTTTGAAGTCAACATGGAGGAAGTGCGTATCGATACCTACCGTTCCGGCGGCGCGGGCGGCCAGCACGTAAACCGCACCGACTCCGCCGTCCGCATGACGCACATCCCCACCGGTACGGTGGCCCAGTGCCAGAACGAGCGCTCGCAGGTGCAGAACCGCGAGGTTTGCCTGCGCATTCTGAAAAGCCGCCTGATGGAGCTGCGGATGCGCGAAAAAGAAGAGCAGATGTCCGACATTAAGGGCGAAATGAAAAAAATTGAGTGGGGCAGCCAGATTCGCAGCTATGTTTTCCAGCCGTACACGATGGTAAAAGACCACCGCACGGGCTTTGAAAGCGGCAATGTGGACGACGTGATGGACGGAAACCTCTCCGGTTTTATTACGGCGTACCTGAAAATGCAGTAAATCGGGCCTGAACCACGAAGGGAGAAAGCAAATGCCGTACGAACCGCTGGAGCCGATGGCGGACTTTTTTGCCCGGCGTGTGGACGGATATGATGAGCATATGCTGCAAACCGTCGTCGGTTGCAAACAGGGGTACCTTGAGCTGGCAAAGCATCTGCCGGAGGGCGTGAGGACGCTTTTGGATCTGGGCGTCGGCACGGGGCTGGAGCTGGAGGCGGTGTACCGCCGCTTTCCGCAGGCGCGGGTGACCGGCGTCGACCTGTGCCGCCCCATGCTGGACGCGTGCGCCGCGAAATACGCGCCCGACCGGCTTACGCTGATCTGCGGCGACTATACGGAGCAAACGTGGGAACCGGCGTCGTTTGACGCGGCGATCTCGTTTGAGACGCTCCATCACCTGACTGAAAAAGAAAAACGCCTGCTGTTCGGGCAAATTTACCGGGCGTTGAAGCCGGGTGGCCGATACGTGCAGGGCGATTATTCCGCCAAGGACGAGCAGGAAGAAGCGGCGTTCCAGGTGGAATGGTCGGCATTGCAATCCACCGATGACTCCTGCGGGCGCGTGCATTTCGATACGCCGTTTACGGCGGAGCACGAGTGCGCGCTGCTGCGGGAAGCCGGTTTTGCGAAAGCAGACGCGGTATGGCGGGAAGGCAATACCGTGCTGATTGTGGCGGAGAAAACAGCCGACGCTTCGCAGCCGGGGATGCAGGCAACCCCGGGGCGGATGTAATGGAAAAACGGGCGCGCCGTACCGGAGAGGCGGAGGCTGAAACGCGCAGGCAGCACTCATGCGCGCTTTTTGTACTTTGCCTGCTTTCCGGGCTTGTGCTGACACTGTGCGGGCTTTTCGGCGCGGTTGTTTACAATGCGCTTCGGCCCGATTTGCTGAAAGCGGGCATGGAAACGCAGGTGGCGGCGCAAGGCGTGATCGGCGTTGCCGACGCGGACGCGTTTGCGGACGAGACGACGGCCTATCTAAGCGGCGCGAAGGCCGAATGGGAACCCGTTGTGACCTATGGCGATCATGCGCTCCTCATTCCGCAGGATTTTCGCACGCATATGGCGCGGGTGCGTTTTTGGCTGGTCACGGCGCAGACGGCGCTGCCCATCGCGGCGGCGGCAGGGGTGCTGATGTTGTGCCTTTGCGCGTTTGCCGCGCGGAGAAAGCGGTTTTCGCCGGCCGGTTACTATATGGGTGCGGCTGTTCCACTGCTGGCGGCTCTCGGCGCGGTCGTGTGGGGGCTGGCGGATTTTAACGGCTTTTGGGCGTGGCTGCATTACACGTTCATTCTGGACGGGGTGTTCAACGCCGCTGAGGAGATTATGCGGCTGTTTCCGGAAACGCTGTTTTCGGGGTACATCGCGCCGGTGTGCATCGCGTTCGGGTTTGCGCTCGCGGTGGTGGCAATACTGCCGCTTTTAGCCCGTCGAGTTTTCGGCGCGGGTCGTCAAGTAAAGGGATGAAGAGCTAGTAATATGGAGATTGAAAATGAATGGCGCGCTAAAATCGAGACGCTGAAAAAGCGGGATACCGTGCGCATTTTAGCGCTGGAATCCAGCTGTGACGAAACCGCCGCCGCGATTATTGAAAATGGACGGAAAATTTTAAGCAATGTGATTTTCTCACAGGTGGATGTGCATGCCCTTTACGGCGGCGTGGTGCCGGAAATTGCCAGCCGCGCGCATGTGGAGGCCTGTGACCGGGTGATCGACCGCGCGCTTGCGGATGCGGGTATGGCGCTTGCCGAGGTGGACGCGCTGGCGGTTACCTACGGGCCGGGGCTGGTGGGCGCGCTGCTTACAGGCGTCAGCTGCATGAAGGGGCTGGCGTATGCCACGCGCCTGCCGCTGATCCCTGTAAACCACATCGAAGGCCACGTGAGCGCCAACTATCTTTCCGCGCCCACGCTGGAGCCACCGTTTATCTGTCTGGTTGCCAGCGGCGGGCACAGCCATCTGGTGCGGGTGGAGGATTACGGCGTCTATACGCTGCTCGGCCAAACGGTGGACGATGCGGCGGGCGAAGCGTTCGACAAGGGCGCGCGCGTGCTGGGCCTCAATTATCCGGGCGGACCGCTGCTGAGCAGGCTGGCGGAAACCGGGGATGATACGTACCTCAAACTGCCGCGGCCCCATGCGGAAGGGAAGTATGATTTTAGCTTTTCGGGGCTTAAAACCGCGTTTATCAACGCCTGCCACAAGCTGGAGCAAAAGGGCGAAGCGCTGCCGAGGGCCGATCTGGCCGCCTCCTACCAGCGGGCGATTGTGGATAGCCTGTGTGAAAAAACGATGCTTGCGGTGGAGGACAGCGGGCTTACGACCCTGTGCCTCGCGGGCGGCGTGAGCGCCAACCGCCTCCTGCGGGAACGGATGGCGGCGTTGGCTGCCGAAAAGGGCTTCACCCTGTGCATGCCGGATCTCGGCCTTTGCACCGACAACGCCGCGATGATCGGCAGTGCGGCATATTTCCGGCTGCTGCGGGGCGAGTGTGCGACGCTGGCCCTGAACGCTGTGCCGTCGCTGCCGCTGGTGTAACGCGACGGTTTATTTCGTCTTGGCAGGGCTTTTTGGAGCGCGTAAATGCCGGGCAGGTACCGGGGTAGGCCCGTACGTGCCGTTTACAGCGCCGCCCCGCCTGCGTCTGAGCCTTGCATATCAGGCTTTTACGTAAACCCCGACACGGATGCCGGTCATTTACACAGCAGCCGAATGCAAAGCAAGCATAGCCTGACGGCGCTTTGCACCCTTGCGGTAGCGCGCTGCTGCTTTATGCTCGAAAGCCTGTGAAATCGCATTGCAATTCCCGTTTTTTGCTTTATTCGAATTGTCGTCGCTCTGCCACCACATCCGCAGGCAATTGGGCAGCACGTGCTAGTGACTTCGATAACGAATGGCGCAAACTGATTTGACGAACTGGTACATTGACGTACTTGTATGGCAATGATACAATAAAACCTGAAATCAGGACGTTTGAACACAAACAGAACAATGCCGACCGGCGGAAAGAGGCGCGGCCATGACCATCACCGAACGCTATGCGCGGGAAACGGCGCGGGATTACGCGCTTCGGATGCTCAAGCGCAACATCGCGTCTTTGGAGCTGGTGCCGGGCACCATGCTCAGCGAGAACGAGCTTTCCGCCGCGCTGGGGCTTAGCCGCACGCCCATCCGTGAGGCACTGATCGAGCTTAGCAAAACCCGAATCGTGGAGATTTTACCGCAGCGGGGCAGCCGAATTGCGCTGATAGATTGCAGCATGGTGGAAGAAAGCCGCTTTCTGCGGCTGGTGCTGGAGCGGGCGATTATCGAGCTGGCTTGCGAGCTGGCCCCGACGCTGGATTTTTCGGTGGCGGAAGCAAACGTGAAGCTGCAGCAGTTTTATATGGAAAACCAGCTGCCCGAAAAGCTGATGGAGCTGGACAACGATTTTCACCGGGAGTTTTACCGCCTGACCAACCGCCTGCAAACCTATCACCTGCAGGAGAGCATGTCCCTGCATTTCGACCGTGTGCGCAGCCTGAGCCTTACGACGGTGAAGGACATCAAAATTGTGGGCGATCACGAGGCGATTTTGAACGCCGTGCGCGCGGGGGACCGGGCTGCGGCTGCCGCGCTGGTGGAGAAGCACCTGAACCGGTACAAGGTGGACGAAAAAGCGGTACGGGAGCAATATTCCTCGTATTTTACCGACCGAAGCTGCTGACGGATGGGGGAATGCCCGGATGCGATACAGGGAATTTGGCGACCCGACAAAGCCGACGGTGGTTTTGCTGCACGGGGCGGGGCTTTCGTGGTGGGCGTACCGCGATGTAATTCCGCTGCTGCAGCGGGACTACCGTATTATTTTGCCGTCGATTGACGGCTACGGCGACGCGGCGGATCAACCTTTCGAGAGCATTCAGGCATCGGCGCGGGGGTTGATCGGCGATTTGCGGGAACGCTGTCGGGGAAGCGTTTTTGCTGTCGGCGGCCTGTCGCTTGGGGCACAGATTGCCGTGGAGGCGATTGCGCAGGCTCCGGAGCTGGCGCGCTGCGCGGTGCTGGAAAGCGCTCTGGTATGCCCCATTCCGGGCACGGAAGCGCTCACCGTGCCGCTGACGGGCATGAGCTACGGACTGCTGAAGCGCCGGTGGTTTGCCCGGCTGCAGGCGAAGGCGCTGTTTGTGCCGGACGATCAGTTTGAGGAATATTTTCGCGACAGCCTGAAAATAACCAGACAAACGTTGGTCAACACCCTTCGCAGCAACGGCGCGTATACCGTCCCGGAGGGGCTGGCGCATACGAAGGCGAAAACGCTGATTATCGTGGGGGAGAAAGAGGTGCGCGCGGAAAGGCAATCCGCGCGGGTACTGGAGCAAACCATCCACGGCAGCCGCCTGTTTATTGCGCCCGGCATGAAACACGGGGAACTGAGCCTGCGCAGGCCGGAGGAATATGTGCAACTGCTGACCGGGTTTTTTAACGGCGTTCGGGAAGGCGAACCAAACGACGGGCAGCAGGGATGAAACTGTTCTGTGATTTCCGCAGGGTGCGGAAGAAACGCGGGCAAGCCGCGGGAACGGCGTAGCTTTTCCATTCGATTGGAACAAAGGGTACCCTTGCCGATGAACATGCATATTTTGGGAGGACTTGCCGATAAGCGGTTGAGGCGCGTTGACAACACGCTTCCGGGAGAGTATCCTTTCCCGGAAAGGGTATAAATGTGATGTGGAAAATCAGAAGATGGTGGAAAAGACAGCGGACGGGCCGAAAGCTGATCTGGCTTGCGGCAGCGGCGCTGTTTTTGATGTTGGCGAGCGAAACGCTGTTCAATGTTCGCGCGCTTACCACCGCCGCGCTGACGCCGATTATAGTGCCGCTGGAAACGCTGAGCTGCGAGACCGATCTTACGGTGGAACGGAACACGGACAATATCTATATTGAAAATGGCTCGCATAAAGGCATTGACCTGACCTGCGCATCACCGGATTTGCAGCTTCGCACGGTGAAAGTGTCGCTGGACGGTGAGGGCGTGGTGAGCGTGGTGGTGTTCCTCAAAGACGAGGCCAGTGCCTACAAACTGGTTCAGGTGTACAGCGCCTACTGTGTGGCGGACGACCTTGCTTTGCGGGATTGTTATGCCTCGGCCGAAAGCGCCGGTACGGCGGGCGAGGTGATGGTGCGCCTGCTGCCGCAGGGCAACGAGGGCTTCTCGGTTACCGGGGTCACGCTCAACGCGCCGATCCCTTTCCAATGGCAGCCGTTTCGCATGGCGCTTGCGTTTGCGGCGGCGTTTGCGCTGCTGTGCGCGTTGTTCCTGCGCGGGCTGAATATGGCGTATCATCCCGAAAAACGCGTACACCGGCTGATCGTGGCGCTGCCGCTGGTGGGGCTGATGGTGTTTTCGATTTTTCTGGCCCAATGGATTGAGCCGGACACCCCGCTTTTCCTCGGAGTAACGGACGAGGAAGCCGCCTCCGGCAAAGATACCTACGCCGTGCTGTTCGAAACCCTGCGTGCCGGGCGCCTTGCGGTGGACAAAGCGCCCAACGGAGAGCTGACCGGGCTTGATAACCCGTACGATCAGAGCGAACGGGTAGCGAAGAACATCCGGTTCTCGTTTGATTACGCGTACGATAACGGCCAATACTATATTTATTACGGCGTTGCGCCGGTGCTGACGGTGTATATGCCCTATCACCTGTTAACCGGCAGGGTGCCCGCCTCCCGCGACGCGACGCTGCTGATGGGCTGGCTGACCATTGCGATGCTCGGCTGGGCGATGTGCGGCATGGCGCGCCGATATGCGCCTGGCGCGAACGTTTTGATGCTGTCGCTGGGCTGCGTTGCGGCGGTGTTTGCCTCCGGGGCGATGTTCCTGCTGGCCTCGGCGGACTTTTACTATCTGGCGGAGCTGAGTTTTGTGTGCTTCTGCGCGGGGGCGATCGGCTTCGGCCTGCACGCGACGCTGCAGCCGACCCGTTGGCTGCGCTACACGCAGTATGCGCTTTCGGGCCTGTGCCTCGCGCTGACGGCCATGAGCCGCCCCAGCGCCCTGCCGATGCTGTTTGCGCTGCTTGCCCCATTGTTTGTAACCGAGCTGGTTCGCAGGCGCGCGCGCCTGCGGGAGGCGGTTTCGTTTCTGTCGCCCGCGCTGCTGGGAATCGGCGCGCTGCTTTGGTACAACGCCGCGCGTTTCGGTTCGATACTCGATTTCGGCATGACCAAACAATTAACGGTGACCGATATGCACTGGAGCGGCGTGCGCCTGTCGGAACTGGCACCGGCGCTGTACCATTACCTGATGGAGCCGCTATCGCTCATCAACCGGTTCCCGTATATCGCGGTCAGCTATCATTCGCTGCCGACGGTGGGGCGGTATGTGTTTGCTATTTCCAATACGGGGGTACTTTCGTACCCCGTTACATGGGCGGCTGTGCTGCTGCCGCTGGCGGGAGCTTATTTCCCCATGGAAACGCCGCTGCTGAAGCGCGAACGCCGTTTGACGCTTTGGCTGCCGCTGCTGGTGTCGATACCGATGATGCTGGTTTCCTACGGCCTAGCGGGCGCAATACTCCGCTACACCTGCGATTTCCGGATCTTCTATGCGCTGGTGGGGGCGCTGGCTGCCGTGATGATGGCGACCGGCGCAAAAACGCCCGAACGGAAAGCGCTTGCGGCGATTTGTATACTGCTGTGCCTTCTGTCCCTTTCCGTGGGCTTTGGGATGCTGTTTGACAATGAACGGGACTATATCTTGAACCATTCGCCGCAGGTCTATTACGGATTTCAGCGGATGTTCTTCCCGTTTTAACGGGCAGAACATCCGCTTTCCTGACGGTTTGACGCATGCTTTCACCTGATGTATAATTTAATATTACGGTCGGTTTCAACTATAAACCGCGCCGTACGGCTCCCGGTTTGCGCCTCTCGGGCAACCGGCGTTTATCCGCCTTCGGCATTTGGCAGGAGGGGAAAACGCTCTTTGTGCTCCGACGTATGGGAACCGAACTGTTGCCGCAAGGGGGAAATCCGATGAGCGTTGCGCTGCCCTTTACCGTCGCGGGCCAAACCGTGCGGGGAAAACGGCTGGGGACGGAACTGGGCTTTCCCACGGCAAACCTGGAGTATCCCGTGGGCACGGCGCTGCCGCCCAACGGCGTCTACATCGCCGAAGCGGAAACGGAGGGCCGCCGTTATGCGGCCATCCTCAACCAGGGCACACACCCCACAGCGCCGGAAGGCCAGGCCACCATTGAGACGCATTTGCTCAACTACGACGGGGGAGACCTGTACGGCCGGGAGATTACGCTTACGTATCTGCGTTATCTACGGCCCGAGCGCCGATTCGGCTCGCTGGAGGAGTTGAAAGCCCGGTTGGCCGCGGATGAGGCCGAAGCCCTGCGCTGGTACGCCGAAAATGGGCGAGCCCATGACGACTAAAAGGAGAGCCTATGGATTGCAACAACCCTATTGAGACGCAGGCGGTTGCCTACCGCTACGAGGAGGATGGGCCGCAGGCGGTGGACCATGTGACCCTGAACATCCCCAAAGGCGCTTTTGTGGCGGTACTGGGGCACAACGGTTCCGGCAAGAGCACGCTCGCCAAGCTGATGAACGCGCTCTACCTGCCCACCGAAGGCCGCGTGCTGGTGTGTGGGCTGGATACGCAAAAAGAGGAACACATCTGGGATGTGCGCAAGCACGCGGGCATGGTGTTCCAGAACCCGGATAACCAGATCGTGGCGACCGTGGTGCGGGAGGATGTGGCCTTCGGGCTGGAAAACCTCGGCATACCGCAGCCGGATATGCTGCCCCGCATCGACGAGGCGCTGAACGCCGTACACATGACCGAGTATGCCGCCGCCGCGCCGCACATGCTCTCCGGCGGGCAGAAGCAGCGCGTGGCCGTGGCCGGGGTGCTGGCCATGCGGCCCGACGTGATGATTTTGGACGAAGCCACCGCGATGCTGGACCCTTCCGGCCGCGAAGAGGTTTTTTCCACCGTGCGCAAGCTGAACCGGGATAAGGGCATTACGGTGGTATGGATTACGCATTTTATGGAGGAAGCCGCGCTTTGCGACCGCGTGGTGGTGCTGCATCACGGCGCGATTGCCATGGACGGTGTGCCCCGCGAGGTGTTTTCCAAGGTGGCGGAGTTGAAGGAACTTGGGCTGGACGTGCCGCCGATGGCCGAGCTGGCGGGGATGCTACGCGAAGGCGGCGTGGACCTGCCCGCGGGCATTTTAACGGTTGAGGACATGGCAAAGGAGCTGAAGGCATGCCTATCGAGGTAGAACACCTGACCCACACTTACATGCCGGGCAGCCCTTTTTCCGCCACCGCGATTCACGACCTGTCCCTGTCGATTGAGGACGGCGAGTTTATCGGCGTGCTGGGGCATACCGGATCGGGTAAAACCACCTTCGTGCAGCACCTGAACGGCCTGCTTAAGCCCACTGAGGGCCGCGTGCTGGTGGACGGCATGGATATTACCCAGAAAGGCGTAAGCCTGCTGGAAGTGCGAAAAAAAGTGGGGCTGGTGTTCCAGTACCCCGAATATCAGCTGTTTGAGGAGACCGTCGCCAAGGATGTGGCGTTCGGTCCGAAAAACATGGGCCTTTCAAAAGAAGAAATCGACGAGCGCGTACACTGGGCGCTGGAACAGGTGCGGCTGGACGAATCGCTGGCGGACAGCTCGCCCTTCGAGCTTTCCGGCGGGCAGATGCGCCGGGTGGCGATTGCGGGCGTGCTGGCGATGCGGCCCAAAACCCTGATCTTGGACGAACCGACCGCGGGGCTGGACCCGCGCGGGCGGCGCGCCATCATCAGCATGATCCGCAGGCTGCACGCCGAAACCCGGATGACGGTGATTATGGTCAGCCACAGCATGGATGATATCGCGTCGCTGGCGACCCGCCTTTTGGTGATGAGCCGCGGCGAGCTGGTGATGTCCGGAACCCCGCGTGAGGTGTTCCGCCACCGGGACGAGCTGAAGGCGATCGGCCTCGGCGTGCCGCAGGGGGCGGAGCTGTGCTACCGGCTGCGGGCGGAGGGCTTCGACCTGCCGGACGACCTGTACACCCTGCCCGAGGTGAGGGACGCCGTTCTTCGGCTGGCGGGCAAAACGCCCGCTACCGGAAAGGAGGCGATGCCGGATGCTTAAGGATATAACGCTGGGGCAGTACATGCCCGGTAACACTGTGGTGCACCGGCTGGACCCCCGCACCAAGATCCTTCTCACCACAGCATACATCGTGATGATCTTTCTGGTGTCCAGCCCCGTGTGGTATGTGGTGCCCACGGTTTATGTGGCGCTGGCGGCCCGGCTGGCGGGGCTTTCGTTCAAGCAGCTCTTAAAATCCGTGAAGCCCCTTCGCTTTCTGCTGATTTTAACGTTTATCCTCAACCTGTTTTTTTCCGGCGGCTCCACCGTGTGGGTGCATTGGCAGTTTATCACCATTACGCGGGAAGGCGTAATGCTGGCGATCCATTTCAGCATGCGGCTGATTTTTCTGGTGGTGGGCACCTCTGTGCTGACGCTGACCACCTCGCCCGTGGCACTGAGCGACGGGATTGAGATACTGCTGAAGCCTTTAAAGGTGTTCCATTTTCCCGCGCACGAGCTGGCCATGATGATGACCATTGCCTTGCGCTTCATCCCCACGCTGATTGAGGAAACCGACAAGATTATGAAGGCGCAGCAGGCACGCGGCGCGGATTTTGAAAGCGGAAACCTGATCGCGCGCGCCAAGGCGATGGTGCCGCTGCTGGTGCCCCTGTTTGTGAGCGCGTTCCGGCGCGCGGGCGAGCTGGCCATGGCGATGGAGGCGCGCTGCTACCACGGCGGCGAGGGCCGTACGCGGCTGCGCGTGCTGCGCTTTACCGTGGAGGACACGAAGGCGGATCTGGTGACGGCGCTTGCGCTTGCGCTGGTGATTGCGGGCCGCTCGCTGCTGTAGGTAACCGCCGATTAAACGCTGTGCGCCTTTCGGGGCGCAGCGTTGCGATTTCAAAGCTGAAATTCTCTTGGAATAACGCCGCTGTTCCTGAGACTTTTCTTGCCGGGCTTACCCGTGCGCCGCGGTGGCATTCGCAATGCGATTGCTTTAGCGGGCACACAGGGGTTAAGCCGTTGCGGACAGACCACAAGGAAAACTGCACCCGTGGCAGCGGATGTCGCATGTAGGCAAACAGATGGGGAAAGGGGGAGCCGAATGGCGTTGGAACCGATGAACAGGATGGAACCGACCGAAGCGGAATCCCCTTTGGCAAACACAGCCACCGACTGGGTGGCGCGCGAAAGGCTGAACGCCGAAGGCGGCATGAGGCGCATTCTGCTGACGATCAGCTACGACGGCACCGCCTACGCGGGCTGGCAGCGGCAGCTGAACGCCGTGGCCGTGCAGCAGCGCGTGGAAGAGGCGCTTTTCCGGCTTACGGGTGAACACATCGGCGTAACGGGGGCCAGCCGCACCGACGCCGGTGTGCATGCGCTGGGCCAGCGCGCGCATTTCGACACGGGCGGCAGCATCCCCGCCGACCGGTTCCCCTATGCGCTCAATACCTGCCTGCCGCCGGATATCCGCGTGCTGGCGGGGCGGGAGGTAAACGGCTGCTTCCACGCGCGTTTCGACGCGAAGGGCAAACAGTATACCTATCGTATCCATAACGCGCCCCACGCAAGCGCCTTGTACCGGAACCTGACCGCGCACGTCCCCGTGCCGCTGAATGTGGAGGCTATGCGGGCGGCGCTGCCGCAGCTGCTAGGCACGCACGATTTTGCGGCTTTCCAGGCCAGCGGCGGCACGGCTAAAACCACCGTGCGCACGCTGCTGTCCATATCGCTTACCCAAAACGGAGACGACCTTACCCTGCTGGTGCGGGGCAACGCCTTTTTATACAACATGGTGCGCATTATCGCCGGGACGCTGATCGAGAT
>JAQUXV010000406.1 GCA_028692205.1 Eubacteriales bacterium | reverse complement strand
GCGAGCGCCAGCGCTGTGTGGATATGCTCAGCGGCGCGGCTTACACGCTGGGCTGCCGGCTGAATAAAATTTCGCAGCGGGGTATTTACCTGATCTCCTCGCCCTCCGTCTATGTGGTGCTCGACCCGGCTATGCAAAAGTATGCCGCTTCGCGTGAAGCGCAGGGCTACCGCAGCGCCGAGTACGCGGGCTACCAGCCCTACGGCGGGCAACAGGCCGCGGGTTATGCGGCACAACAGGCTTCGGGTTACGCGGTGCAGCCGCAGGCCCCGGCCTATGCGGCGCAGCCCAACGCGGGCTATGCCGCCCAGCAGAACGCCGGTTATACCGACCGTTGGAACGCCGGTTACAGCCAGAATGCGGGCGCGCAGAGCGATGCGTATCAAGCGCAGCACGGCGCGGCTGCTTTTGCCGACATGGGCTACGGCGCGGAAACGGGCGCCTATCCCGCACAGGCGGAGGCGGGCTACGCGGCGCAGCAGCAAGCTCCGGCTTATGCGGCGCAGCCCAACGCGGGCTATGCGGCGCGGCAAAACATGGGGTATGACGCGCGTGAAAACGCGGATTACGCCGCACGACACAGCGCGGGGTACGCGCAGGGCGCCGCCTTTGGCGCGCAGCGCGGCCGCGAAGCGTACGGCATGTAAAAGGCACCTGGAAAAACCAAGCTCTAATAAAGGCAGGAGGGTTTCCAATGCTGGTTGGGCTTTTAAACATCATCTTCAATATTCTGATTTTCCTGATCAACATCGCTTCCTGGATTATGCTGATTTACGTCATCATGACGCTGATCATCCCCCAGAACAAGTACACGCTGCTGGTGGGTAAATATGCCGAGCCTGTGCTCGCGCCGATCCGCGTGTGGCTGGCCAAGACGTTCCCCAAGCTGAGCGCGTCCCGCATCGACATCTCCCCGTTGGTCTTCTGGCTGCTGCTGGAAGTGGCCGGTTGGCTGGTACAGCTTTTGAGGAACATACTGCTGTAATGTCCCGCACGCAGGAGGCGCCGCTGCCCTTCAGCAGGCTGCTGGAATTGGCGGAACAGGCGGACCGACAACAGCGTGTTCGCTTTACCCCTTTCCTGACACCGCCGGAAGCCGAATTGGCGCAGGCGGCGGCGAAAAGGGCGGGGGTTGCGGTAACGCTGAATGGCGGTTACCCGGACGCGGAGCGGCAAATGGCGCGTTTCGTCCCCATGGGCGAAGCGCCTGAACCTTTTCCGATCACGGCGCTGGCAATTTGCTGGCCGCGGCAGAAGGCTCCCGAACACCGTGACTTGCTGGGCGCTGTGATGGCGCTGGGCATCCGGCGGGACAGGCTGGGCGATATCGCGCTTTCAGCCGACGGCGCGTGGCTGTTTGCGGAAACCTCGCTTGCGGAGCAGATAGCCAATGGCCTACAGGAAGCGGGACGTGTAAAGCTGACCGTAAACGTTACGGAGGGTTTGCCCCTGCTTGCGGCCCCCACGGGGGAAGAACGTCGCTGCACGGTGCAATCCCCCAGGCTGGACGCCGTTGTGGCGGAAGGGTTTCAGCTTTCCCGCGGCGCGGCGGCGGACCTGATTGCCGCCGGAGCGGTGAAACTTCGGCATATGCTAACCTTGCGCGCGGATGCGCGTGTGGAGGCGGGCGACGCGATCTCCGTACGGGGATATGGTCGTCTGCGGATCGACACTTTTGGAGATCCGACCCGAAAGGGACGGCTGCCGATTCTGATGACGCGCTTCGGCGCTTCCCGCTGAGTATGCATTTTGAAAGGAGCAATATCATGGCCATTACCGTATCGGACATCGAACAAAAGGAGTTTGCCTATAAAGGCGCGGGTTACGATCCCTATGATGTGGATCAGTATCTGGACCAGATTTGCGATGAAATGGTTGCCATGCAGGATCGCATTACCCAGTTGGAAGCTGATCTTGCCAAGGCGCGCCGCGAAGCGGAACTGGCTGCCAATGCTGCCAGGCCCATCGAGCAGCCCGCTCCGGCCGCACCGGTGGAAAAGACGACCCAGACGCTGGAGTCCATTCTGGTAAACGCCCAGAAACTGGCCGATGGCGCGGTGGAGGATGCGAAACACAAGGCCGAAGTGATCGTGAAAGATGCGCAGAACAAGGCCGACAGCATTCTTGCCAGCGTAAACGACGAGAAGGACGAGCTGGAAAAGAGCGTGAAAACGCTGCGCGCGTCCGCGGGCGAATACCGCGTAAGTCTCCTGAAGATGCTGGACGAGCAAAAGGCGCTGATCGACAGCAACGCTTCTTTGTTCGAAAAAGAATAAACTTGCAACTGGCGTATCATACCGCCGGGGCGAACAGCGATGCGGCGCGGAGACACGCGCCCGGGTTGCTGTGTGCTCCGGCGTTTTGGTTTTGACAAAGGAGCGGTGAAGATGTTCCGTTATGTGCATACCGATATCGTCGCCAAAGACGCTGACAGGCTGATTGCCTTTTACAAGGAAGTATTACATTGCCGCAGCATCGGCGAAACGCGGGACCTGCGGGGTGCGTGGCTGGACGGGCTTACGGGGCTGCCGGGCGCGCACATCACGGGCGAGCACCTGCTGCTGCCGGGGTATGGCGAAGACCATCCCACGCTGGAGATTTTCCAGTACGGGCAACAGCCGGAGGGCATGCCGCCGGTGATCAACCGGCCGGGGTTTGCCCACATCGCCTTTGAGGTGGACGACGTGCGGGAAACGCTGGACGCGGTGCTTCGCGAAGGCGGCGGCCAATACGGCGAACTGGTCACGACCGTTTATCCGGGCGGCGTGGAAGCGGCGTTCGTTTACGCGAGCGACCCGGAAGGTAATGTGATTGAGCTGCAAAGCTGGAAAAAACCGTAAGAATCCCCGCACCTCTTTACAAATTTACCTTTCGAAGGTATAATTCATGCTATCCGTGAAAGCGGATGGTTGTAGGCAATGAAGGAGACGGACGCGCGACGATGGCCCATAGCGAACCCGGGGCGGTGTAAGCCGGGTGGCAAAGCGCGCGAGCGGATCACTCCCGAGCAGGACGTTCGACGGCGCGCCGTTCATCGGTGTGCCATAGGGCGTTGCGGGCGCTCCCGTTACAGGGCATACGAGCGGATCAGGCGCAAGCCTCATC
>JAQUXV010000405.1 GCA_028692205.1 Eubacteriales bacterium | reverse complement strand
CTTAGGCATTGAGTTGTCCCTCGCCTTTGGCTGGCTGCCATGAACATGGGACAAAATATATAGTAACAGGAGGAAAACCGATGGCCGACGGAATTTTTAACCGGCTTCGCGATGGCCTTTTTCGCAGCCGGCAGAACCTGAACGGCATGGTGGACGACGCTGTAAGCGAACACCGGTCGATTGACGAAGATTTTTACGACGGGCTTACAGACGCGCTGATTCTTTCGGATATGGGCGCGGCCAACGCCGACGAGGCGATTGCCCGGCTGCGGGAGCGCGTGAAGGCCGAGAATGTGAAAGAACCCGCGCGCTGCAAGGAGATGCTCAAGGACATCCTTGTCTCCATGCTGGACGTGGAAAAAACGCCCCTGCACTGGCCCATGGTCATTTTAATGGTGGGCGTGAACGGCGTGGGCAAAACCACCACCATCGGCAAGCTGGCGCTCCGTTTTCAGGGGCTGGGCCGAACGATTCTCCTGTGCGCGGCGGATACTTTCCGCGCGGCGGCGGCGGATCAACTGGATATCTGGGCGCAGCGGGCCAAAGTGCCGCTGGTCCGCCATCAGGAAGGGGCGGATCCCGCCGGGGTGGTGTTCGACGCGGTTCAGGCCGCTAAAGCGCGCAAGGCCGATCTGCTGATTGTGGATACGGCGGGCCGCCTGCACAATAAAAAGAACCTCATGGACGAGATGCAGAAGATGCGCCGGGTGATCGACCGCGAATACCCCGAAGCCACGGTGCGCTGCCTGCTGGTGGTGGACGCCACCACCGGCCAGAACGGGCTGCAGCAGGCGCGCGCGTTCGGCGAAGTGGCGGGCGTAAACGGCGTGGTGCTCACCAAGCTGGACGGCACCGCCAAGGGCGGCGTCATCTTCTCCATCGTGCGGGAGATGCGCGTGCCCGTATTGTACGTCGGCGTCGGCGAAGGCATCGACGATTTGCAGTCTTTCAACGCCCGCGACTTCGTATCGGCGCTGCTGGATTAAGCTGACCGCGCGCCGCACAGGAGGAAACAGCATGAACGTTGCCCCGTACGTATTCAAAAGCAAAGCCATGCGCGCGCTGAAAGGCAACTGGCAAACAGCGCTGCTGGTAAGCTTTATGGCCGATCTGCCCATGGTGGTTTCCCAGCTGATGCAAAACACCGGCCTGCGGGATATTTCCCTGTTCAGCACCCGCGAGGCGATTTTGGAAGCGGTTTTGGCCGTTCCCTCCCAAACGTGGTTCTGGATGGGCATGGTCAGCGGACTGGCGCTCGTGGTTACCCCCGTGCTGGCCGTAGGCAGCAACTACTATTTCATCTGCCGCCTGCGCAAGCAGGAGCTGGGCTTTTCGGGCGTGTTCTCCCGGATGAAAGTCTTTTTGAAAGCCTTCTTCCTGTATCTGCTGATTGTCGTCAAGGTCTTTCTATGGTCGCTTTTGCTGGTGGTACCCGGCATCGTCGCGATGCTCAATTACTCCATGGCCCCCTATTATCTGGCGGAGCATCCCGAAAGCAGCGTATGGGAAGCGCTCAACTTCAGCAAGCAGGCCATGAAAAACCAGAAGATGAATTACCTGCTTTTATACCTTAGCTTTATCGGCTGGCTGCTGATGGCGATGATCAGCGAAATGCTGCTCGGCGGCATCAGCGTGATACTGGCGCTGGTCGTTTCCCAGTTCATCCAGCTGTATATGACAACGTATTTGAACGCCGCAACCGCAAGCTTTTACCTGGCGGTCTCCTCCCCCGACGGCATGGCGAAAACCCAGGCCGAAGCCGCCGCGTGGCTGCGGAGCATCGGCTGGCCGGGCCGCAGGCCGTTCGGCGGCGACTCCGGGCCGGACGACAGCAGCGGGGCGGGCGGCGATACCCAAAATCCGGATGGCGGCGACGAACGCCCGGGCGAAGACGACAACAGCGGCGAACCGCCCGACGACCTGCAATAAGTGTCGGCCCTCCACATGAAAGGATGCGACCTCCATGTCCTGGTTCAAGCGCAGACGGAAGGCCAAAAAAATCGAGCCGCGCGGTTATCCGCCGTTGCAAACGGAGCGGCTGGTATTGCGTATGTTTGACCCGGGGGATACGGTGGATGTGTTTGCCTATGCGCAAAGCCCGCTCGTAGGCCCCATGGCGGGCTGGCCGCCGCACCGTACAATTGAGGAGAGCCGTATGGTGGTAGACCGCTTCATCAGCAATGGAGACGTATGGGCCATTGTGGAGAAGAAAGGCGGCCGGGTCATCGGCTCGGTAGGTCTGCACCCGGACCGGAAGCGGGACGTTGAAAACGCGAAGATGATCGGCTACGCGCTGGGAGAGAAATATTGGGGCCGGGGTTATGCCACCGAAGCGGCTTCTGCCGTGCTGCGCTATGCTTTCGAATCGCTCGAATGCCCCATTGTTTCGGCTTACCACTACCCCCACAACGCCCGAAGCAAGCGCGTCATCAAAAAGCTTGGGTTCTCCACGGAGGGCACGCTGCGGCTGGCGAGCACGCTGACCAACGGGTGCCTTTGCGACGACGTATGCTGCAGCCTTACGCGCGAGGATTATTTTGCCCGCGTCCGCAAGGAGGCTGCCAAAACCGCTTCCGCGCCAAAACCATAATCCCGGAAGGAGAAAGCCGCCATGCCGTCGTTAAAGGCTTATTCGAGCGAACTGCCCTACAGTTATGCGGCAGGGTTGTACCCCAGCCTGCAGTTGATGACCGCCGCGCCCGAGCGAGCCGCGCGCCTGCTGCTGAGCTCCCGCGCCGAGGGCGAGGGCGTAGAGCGCCTGCGCGCGCTGTGCCGCGAGCACCATGTGCGGGAAGAAGTAGCCGATAAAGCGCTGGGCCGCATCAGCGGCAAGCAAAATTGTTACGCCGCCGTCGTTTTTGAAAAGTGGCAGGCGACGCCGGACGCCGCAAAACCGCATATTGTGCTGCACCACCCCATGGACGAAGGGAACCTGGGCACTATCCAGCGCACCATGCTGGGGCTTGGTCTGCCCGACCTGGTCATTATCCGCCCGGCTGCGGACCCGTTTGACCCCAAGGTGGTACGCGCCTCCATGGGCGCGATTTTTTCCATGCGGCTGAAGCTGTACGACGATTTCGACGCCTACCGCGCCGAGTATCCCGGGCACGCGCT
>JAQUXV010000404.1 GCA_028692205.1 Eubacteriales bacterium | reverse complement strand
GATCCAGCGCCATGGCGGTCAGCTTGCCGTAATTGCCGCAGGTGATTACGCCGCCGATGTTGACACGGGCGCGGCAAAATCCCGTTTGCCCTTCCTTCAGGTTGCAGTGGCGCGGGCAAATGTTACAGATCATTTATGCCTCACCACCTCAAAACGAGAGAGCGAGATAGGCTCGTCCTCGCCGATGCCGGCTTTTCGGCGCGCGATGGAAATTTGCTGCTGTGCCGTATCCACGCCCTCTAGATCGGGCAGCAACAGGCCCCGTCGCGCTCCGCTTTGCACAATCAGGCCGTAACGTTTTGGGTACAGCAGGTCGGCGGAGGCTATGGGTTCCGCTTCACCCAGCACATCCACGCTGTAGACCAGCTCCTCCAGTTCGTCTTCTTCCACGGGGTCAAAACGCGGATCATGCACACCGGCTGATACCGCGTTTAGCAATATTTCCATGGCAAGGCTGGGCGCTGTGGGCGATATGGTGCCGATACAGCCGCGAAGCTGCCCGTCCTTTTTCAGGGATACGAAGGTGCCTGCGCGTCTCCCGGCCAGTTCCGGGGGTAGCCCATCCGGCAGCGCGGCCCGTTTGCCGGTACGTACGTAGGTTTCAAGGCTCAGGCGCGCAAGCCGTACATACGCATCTTCGTTTGTTTTTCTCTTTTTCATCGCCGCCTGATGCGCAAGGTTAAACTGCTCGCCGAAGCTACGCGCCTCGTCCGGGCCGGTTACCTCGAAAGCCGCCACACCGTAGCCGACGCCGAAAGGCCCCTCGTAGGAAAGCAATTCGTGCGTTACAGCCTTTCGGTCCAAAGCGCCCGCCATGATCTGGAACGAGCGCCACCCGCACTCGCCCGCGGCTTCCGCCAACTCCGGGGAGATGCCGAGCAGCGCACCGAAATTGCCGGATGAGAATGCACTGGTAATTTGCGCGTCAAACTCCGGCCCTTCCGGTGCAAAACCATAAGGCCCGTCCGCTTTCAGCCGATGGGACAGATCGCCGCTGGCAATGAACACCGCCCGCCTGCCCAGCTGCTCCACCGCGTCGGCAAGGCATTGCCCAAACCGGTAATGCGTGAGTATGCATAGCCCGGACAGGCCGATACGCACTACCGGGCAGGAGAATCCTGTTTGAGCAAGAAACCATAAGGGTATCAGCGTTGCGTGGTCCAGCGCCTGATCCCGCTCGCCCATGGTACCGGCGCGAAGACCGCGGGCAAGCGCGAGCGCCTCGATGGCGGAAACCAGTTCCGTGTCGTAAGTGACGGTTGCGGTGGCATCGGGCGCGCGGAACTGGGCCAGGCTGCCCGACGTGCCATGACCTGGTGATATGTGGAAGTAGTCGCCGTACATCACCGTATGCGGGCTGGTGATCAGGATCACGTCGGGTTTATGCGCGGCTACGCGGCGCATAACCTCTTCAAATGCGTTTGCGGTAGCGGTGATTTTTTTCTCTTCTCCGCGCCCTACCTGCGGTATAATGATGGGGGGATGTGGAACCGCGTAAGCCGCTACGATGGACATAACCTCAGCTCCCTTCGGAAGGGTGCACAGGCGGTTCGCCGTTTGTCATGGCTGCATGTTCCTCGGCAAGCTGGCTGTGCAGAGTTGCGGAGTTCCAATGCATATTGGTGTCGGTTAGCATCGCTTTCAAAGCAACCTGAGGGATACCGGTCTGCCGAAAGCCGTACAGGAATCGATTGAGCAGATCATGGGTGAAATGTCCCAGCACAAGCATTTGATCGGTAAATCTATCTTCGGGCGCGGGCGCCTGAGCAACCGGCTCCATGCCGCAAAGGGCGGCGAGCGTCTCGCCAAATTCTTCGGGATTCACAACTCGAATGCGAACCATCAGCTTCATGGCCAGTAAACGTATCTTTCGGCTCTGCGTTTCGGAAAGGTTATAGCAAAGCAGTACGGGTGGTTTCATACCGTTTCCTCCTTTGAACACTGAAACGTGACGGGCGCTAAAAGCGTTTATCAATAACCGCGTCCGGCATTACCCTTATTATACCACATTATTCCAAAAACGGACCATTCTGTAAGGCTTATCCCTAGGATAATAAAGAGTTCGAAAGTAACAGGAGGTACGCATATGCAGGCGATAATGGAAACGGTGTTTGACGCCGTATATCTGGTTACGGTAATCACGCTCGGAGTTTTCATGGTTGTCCGGGGTAAGGACAACCGACAGTTTTGGCTTTTCGGTGTGATGGCAGTCGTGCTGGGCATGGGCGACGCTTTTCATCTGGTGCCGCGGATATACGCGTTGAATACCATCGGGTTGGAACACTTTTCCGCAGCGCTTGGCGTTGGCAAACTCGTCACATCCATTACTATGACGATTTTCTACGTGTTGCTATTCCATATATGGCGTGGGCGTTATCAGGTGCGGAAACGCTGGGAACTGACGGCGGCGGTCTATACGCTGGCTGTAGTTCGCATTGTGCTGTGCCTGTTTCCGCAGAATGAATGGACGCGTGCGGAGACGCCGCTCGACTGGGATATCTACCGCAACATTCCGTTTGCCGCGCTGGGCGTTTTGATGATCGTGCTATTTTATCGAAGCGCAAAAAAGACAAAAGATCAGCACTTTCGCCTGATGTGGCTGACGATTGCGCTGAGCTTCGGGTTTTACATTCCCGTGGTTCTGTTTGCCCGCTACGTGCCCGCGATTGGGGCGCTGATGATTCCCAAAACCTGCGCGTATGTTTGGACGGTGCTGATTGGTTATCTGGATATGCAAAAACAGTTGAAGGCACGGTGAAAGCCGATGGAACCGTAAAGCGGAAACGGCTTCCCGCAGAGACGACGCAAAACCGAGCGGAGGAGGAATGTGTATAGCAACACGTTTCTCCTCCACTCGGTTCATTATGCATGCGCTCAATAATCGTACTGCCGATGACGGCAATAATCAAGCCAAGCGTCACATACGTAAGGGAAACCTTCGTTCCGAAAAGATTCAGCAGCAGCAGGCTGCCCAAATCAACTATGGGCGAAGAAATGAGCCTGCAAATAAAAAGTCAAGCCAAATTGAGGAAAGTGCAGAGAATTAAGATGACAAGAAAGGCAGAATGAATGGTACAGAAAATAAGCCGCCGTGATATACGCCGACTTGAAGAGGTAGC
>JAQUXV010000026.1 GCA_028692205.1 Eubacteriales bacterium | reverse complement strand
GCCCGTGATGCAGAGCGTCGGCAAGGGCAACGCGGATATCTTCATCGGCGGCCGCTATATCCCCGGTTACTGGGTACGCGAGTCCGTGGAAGGCCCGACCGTGTATTACGACGATCAGGGCAACGAGTTGCAGCTTACGCGCGGCAAAACCTTCATTGCCGATTTCCCGCCCGAAAGCCTGCTCACCTTCACCGGCATGGAATAACTTTCCCAAAAAACAGGCAACAGCGCCGCGCGTCCTTTCGGTACGCGCGGCGTTTTACATGCATTAAATTCTGCCGGATTTCACGTGGGGAGTTTTGCTTCCGGCCCTGCCTCGAACACCCCCGTCCGCTGCAAGTGGGGAAGTTGCTCCCTTGCATACGGCAAGTGGCGGGCGGGAAGCACACCCCCGCCCGTATGCAAGCATGAAGCCGGCATCGGTTATGTAACAGGCAAGGCAGGAGGATATTAAAAAGCCGGAGGATTATCTCTCTCCGACTTCACCCGGTACAACTGTGTTCAGCAAGTCCTGCGCTTACTTCATCTGAATCGCGCCCATGGGGCAATACCGAACGCATTTGCCACAATCGACACACTTCTCCTGATCGACTTCAGGCAGCGAAAACATATTCTTCTGGGAGATCGCCTTTTTCGGGCATACAAAGATAGCCGGGCACCGGTGGTTCTGCGGGCATCTGTTCGGGTTGATCGTCAATTTCACGGTTCTGTTTCCTCCTGCTCCGGTACGGGCGTGTCGCCCGTGCCGCTCTGTTTTTGTTTGTCGGCCAACACGGAAGCTCTTCCCTTCTCCGCCTGAAACGGCAAAGCTGTGCCCAAAAGGCGTCGGGGGCTTCCCCTCATGTTTGCTTACGCCGTCCAATCGCAATAATTACGCTTCATTGCCGAAATCAGCGATTCTACGCGCCGGTCGGCAATCGCGTAGGTTACGCTTTGGCCGGACTTATGATCCTGCACCATGCCGTGCGCTTTGAGCAGGGCAAGGTGCTGCGAAAGAGCGGATTGCGAAATCGCATCGATCTTTTCGCCCAGCGCGCCGACCGTTTTGGGGCCGTCGATCAGCTCGCAAAGGATACAAAGCCGGTGCTCGTTTGCCAGCATTTTCAGCGTCTCGGCCATTTTTTTCGCTTCGTTTCGCATCTCGCGTTTCCCCCTTCGGCATGGTTTTGGCAATCGCACGGCAACATGCAGCGTCAATCGCCATATAATTAAGCATATTCTAATATACTCATATTATCGATTTTGTCAAGCCCAAAATGAGAATTTCCGTTATTCCACCCTGCAGCGCCGGAAGAGCCATATCCGGCTACCAAGAGTGACATTTCATGACAATACGAAGGAAATCCGCACTTTATGAAGAATATGAAAATACAAGGTAAAGCAATCGCGTAAGGGGGTACGGTTTTGAGCACGCTCAGGGAAGATGCGCAATCCGTAATCGACGCCGCTCTGGCTTCCGCTCAGCCGAAAAAAGCGGTTGCCCGCGGGCTGGGTAACCTGCGCCTTTACGGCGGCAGGCTGCGCGTTATCGCCATCGGCAAAGCCGCCTGGGGCATGGCCGACGCGGTATGGCAGGAGCTTGGCGCCCGAATTGACCAGGGACTGGTAATCACCCAGTACGGGCACGCGCGCGGCCCGATACCGCGTTTTACCATCATGGAAGCCGGGCACCCCATACCGGATGAAAACAGCGTTCGCGCCACAGACACCGCCATTGCCATGGTGCAGGGGCTGACCGTGGAAGATACCGTGCTGATGCTGATTTCCGGGGGCGGTTCGGCCCTGTTTGAAAAGCCGTTGATTCCCCTGCCGCTGTATGCCACCACCACCAACGCGCTCTTCCATTGCGGCGCAAACATCACCGAGATGAACATTATTCGCAGACGGCTTTCCGCCGTTAAAGGCGGCCGTTTTGCAAGGTTATGCGCGCCTGCCGGGGTCGTGGGACTTTTATTATCCGACGTGCTTGGCGACGCGCCCGAAACCATCGCTTCCGGCCCCATATCCCCCGATCCCGTAACGGCGGAACAGGCGGAGCGCACGCTAGCGCGGCTTTTCCCGAACGCGCCGCCGATGCTCCGTTCGCTGATGCGCCGCGAGACGCCCAAATTTCTCCCCAATGCGGAAACGCACGTCATCGGCAACGTGCAGCTGTTGGTTCGTTCCGCCGCCCGCGCGTTGCGCAAACTGGGCTATGATACCTGCATCCTCACTGACCGGCTTGGCTGCGAGGCACGGGAAGCCGGACGCTTTTTAGGCTCCATCGCGCTGACCCATCAGGGGGAAACCCGCTCCGTCGCCTATCTGGTAGGCGGCGAGACGGTTGTCCACGTCAACGGCACCGGCAAGGGAGGCCGCAACCAGGAACTGGCGCTGGCCGCCGCGCCCATACTGGACGGTCTTCGGGATACGGCGCTGTTTAGCCTTGGCAGCGACGGCACCGACGGCCCCACCGACGCCGCGGGCGGGTTTGTGGATCACCGTTCGGCTGGGCGGCTGCGAACCGCAAATGTGGATATTCTGTCCGCACTAGACAACAATGACAGTTACAATGCCCTGCGCGCCTGCCACGGCCTGCTGATGACCGGGCCGACCGGCACCAATGTAAACGATATCGCCGCCGTAATGATCCGGCGATAGGAAGGCTGTAAGGCAACCGCCGGTTTTGAAAAACGAACATTCAGTAGCAGCCGGTTCTGTCTATCAGAACCGGCTGTTGCCATTGGCAAACCTCTTGCAAACACGCAAGCGCCGCTTGCCAAAAAGGTTCAACTGTGCGATGCTAAGCCGTACACGACCGGGAGCATACACAGACGTAAGAGACCGCCCGTCACGGTGCAGGCGACAGAGCAGATAAACCTTTTTCCGCAAGCCGAACTGGTTTCATTAGGCGGAACCGGCTCAAGCCGTTGACAAACCTCTTGCAACCACGTAAGCACCTCTTGCTAAAAGAATCAACTTCGCGATGCCAGGGCATGCGCGAGCGGGCGCGTACACGGACGTAAGTGACCGCCAGTTGCGGCGCAAGCGGCAAAACAGACAAGCCTTTTTCCGCAAGCCGAACTGGTTTCATTAGGCGGGACCGGCTCAGGCCGTTCATAAACCTCTTGCAAATATACAAGTACCTATTGCTAAAAAAATCAACTTCGCGATGCTAAGCTGTACACGGCCGGGAGCATACACAGACGTAAGTGACCGCCAGTTGCGGCACAGGCGACAAAGCAAACGAGCCTTTTTCCGCAAGCTGAACCGATTCTATTAGGCGGAACCGGCTCAAGCTGTTGACAAACCTCTTACAAATATGCAAGTACCTCTTACTAAAAAAAACAACTTCGCGATGCCAAACCACGCACGGGCGGGCGCGTACACGGACGTTTGTGACCACCCGTCACGGCGCAGGCGACAGAGCAGATAAACCTTTTTCCGCAAGCCGAACTGGTTCTGGTTTTCTGAACCGGCTGTTACCATTGCAAGCCACTCAAACGAGCGAAAAATCGGCCTGCTTTAAGCGGCGCAAACACGCCTTTATCAGCAGGCCGATTCGTCATTCAACACTTCGTACCGCAGGCAGCTCGCCCGGCTCCGGTACTTTCAGTCGCCCGGGTCGTATAGGCTCTCCGCCGATAACAATTGCCGGAGAATGCTGACCGTTTTCCGTCGTCCACCTTCACTGTTGCAGCCGGAAGGGCGCAATCGGCAAGCCGTTTTCGCCGAACCCATTCACCTTTTCGAAGCTAAAGCAGGTTTATACTATTTCGTGGGTCATCGTTTCATCCGGCTCAAACCTTTGTTGAAAGCCAGCTTTTCACGTCCGCTTCCATCGCGTCCAGTTCTTCCTCGCCGCCCACGGCAAATAAATACGCCTTTACCTTGGGCTCCGTACCGGAGGGCCGTACGATGGCCTTGCCGCGCGCATGCGAGAAAGACAGCACATCGGCAGGCGGCAGGCCCTCCAACCCGGAACGGTAATCCTTCCGCGTCGTAACAGGCACGCCCGCCAAAGTCTCCGGCGGCTGCTTCCGAAGCCCCGCCATGCACGAGCGCATCTCCGCCATGGGGTTTGCCCCCGTAATATCAAAATTGAGCAGCCGCGTGTCCAGCCTTCCGTACCGCCCATAAAGCGCGGCCAGCAGATCAACCAGCGTTTCCCCCCGTGAGGCGGCATGCTGCGCCAACTCGCAAACCAGCATGGCGGCCATAACGCCGTCCTTGTCGCGCACATGCGTGCCCGCAAGGTACCCGCAGCTTTCCTCAAACCCGAATACAAACCGCTCCGCCTGCCCCTGTTCGTCCAGCCTGCCGATTTCCTCGCCAATGTACTTAAAGCCGGTCAGCGTTTCCTTTACGGTCGCGCCATATGCTTTCGCGATCGGCAAAGCCAGGTCGCTGGTGACGATAGTTTTCACCACTTCCGGGTTCTCCGGCAATCTGTCGGCTGCCCGGCGCGCGCTCAACACCGATTCCAGCAGCAGCAGCCCGACCTCGTTGCCGGTAAGCACCGTATAGTCCCCCTCCGGGTTCCGTACGGCCACGCCGATGCGATCCCCGTCCGGGTCGTTTGCGATTGCCAGCGCGGCATTATTTTTCCGCGCGGTATCCATCACCATGGCGAGCGTCGGCTTCAGCTCCGGGTTGGGCTTGGGGCAGGTGGGGAAATTACCGTCCGGCATCGCCTGCGCCTCTACCTCAGCAACCGTTACACCCTCCATCGCGCCCAGTACAGCGAGCACGGGTTCCCGTCCCGCACCGTTGAGCGGGGAATAGCTCACCGTAACCGGCGTTTTCTCCTCCGGGTAAACGCGGCAGGAAAGCGTTTGCAACACATACCGGGAAAGAAGCTCCTCCGGAATATCGGAAAGCAGTCCCGCGTTCCGCGCCTCGGCTTCGGACAGCCATACCGCATTTTTCTCATCCTGCGCATCTATCGCCGCGGTAATCGCTTCGGCGGCCGCTTCGGTAATCTGGCAACCGTCCGCCCCGTAAACCTTATAACCGTTGTACTCCGCCGGATTGTGGCTCGCGGTGATCATCACGCCCGCGTCCGCGCCCAGTTCCCGCGTCGCGTAGGAGAGCACCGGCGTCGGCATCAGGCGGTTAAACAGCATCGCGTGAATACCGCGCTTCGCCAGCACGCCCGCCGTAACCAATGCGAATTCCCGCGAGCCCCGCCGTGAATCGTGCGAAATCGCAACCAGCTTTCCGCCGTTTGCCAGCAGGTAATCGCCAAGCCCGGCCGTCGCCCGGGCGACGGTATAAACGTTCATGCGGTTGGTGCCCACGCCCAGCACGCCGCGAAGGCCGCCGGTGCCGAAAGCCAGCTCGCTGCCGAACGCGCGGGTTAACTCGTCCTCATTTTGCAGGATACGCGCAGCTTCGGCCCGCGTAGCCTCGTCGTACCGCGGGAGCGTCGCCCAACGGGTCGCCTGTTCCATCACCGTCATGTCGTTCATCCTTTCAATTCCGCACGGTTTGCGGACGGGGCAGCATTCCATGCGCATCCGTCCACCCTGATAAAGCCTTTTCCGGGGTTCGGCAAAGAGTTAGCGCTTCGGGTTCCCCTTCGTATTCATCCGGCGCGGTTTACCGGGCCTGTGCCTCCGGTCAACCCTTCCGCCTTCTTGCGCCGCAAGTGAACGGATTCGCCGCCCGTTTTCTCATCTCTTGAGCAGCCCGTTTTAGTTCCCTGCGCGCATGCTTCGTCTGCTTTTCGCTTTTTCCTGATCTTGCGGCACCGTATCCGCTACAAAGCCGGCTCGTGTCAATGCTGTGGTGCACAACACCGCGCATGAAGCAGATGGGTTGCCGGGGTGGGCAGGTTACAGATTATAAATTTTCTCGCAAAATATCCAATACTTCGTCCGGCGTGAACACGATCGGGTTATTATCCATGCGCCCCTGCGTGAAAGCCAGGTCGCAGATCGACGGCAGATCGGTTTCCGCGATTCCAAAAGCGGAAAGCGTCATTAGCTGAATTCCATGCGCGGTGTTTTCCATCCACGCGTCAAATCCCTCCGCCACATCGAACACGGCCTCCAGCTTATCCACCTCCGGCACGGCCTTCGCGTTACGGCGCTGCACCGAAGAGAGCGTCATCGCGGCGGCAAAACCGTGCGGAACGCCAAAAAGCATCGTCAGCGGGTAGCTGATGCTGTGGCAGGCGGTCGTACGCGTTTGCGAAAACGCAAGCCCCGCCGTAAGCGACGCAAGCGCCATCTCCCCCCGGGCTTGCAAATCGCCCGGATCGGCAAGCGCCATCGGCAGCGCGTCGCGAATTTTCCGCACCGCCAGCAAAGCCAGTTCCTGCGAAAGCGGGTTGCGGCTCACCGCCCAGTAGGCTTCCATCGCGTGGGACAAAGCGTCCAACCCCGTGGACAGCGTAAGCTTTGCGGGCATTCCCGCCGTCCATTCGGGAATGATCGCCGCCCCTTTAGGGAAGCCCTGCAAGTGGTCCAGAGACAGCTTGCGCTTTTCTGCCGGGTCCCAAATCGTCGCCCAACGGGTCACCTCGCTGCCGGTGCCCGCGGTGGTCGGCAGGGCCAACAGCGGCACACATTCGTGCGGCCGCTGATATGTTTTGGTTTGCAGCGCCTCACGCACTGCGGGCGCAGTAGGTTCCGGCAGCAGATGGTACAGGGCGCTCGCCGCTTTGCCAAGGTCGATGCAGCTGCCGCCCCCAACGGCTAAAATGCACGTCGGCACAAAGCCCCTGTTTCGCAGGCGGGCCAGCAGCGCCGCCACATCCTCCACAGTCGGGTTGGCAGAAACCGCCGTATCCGCCAGTACGGTATGGCCCTCCGCTTCCAGCGCGGCGAAAAACGGCGAAAGCTCCAGCGCGGCGATGCGGGAAGCGGAGGACAGCGCAAGCACCTTCTGCGGGCCGTCCAGCCATTCGCGCACCGTGCGCAGGCCGTCCGTCGCCGGGATTATGCGAACGTCTACGGGGCAAAGCGGTGAAAACATGTTTGTTCTCCTTTATCAGTCCTCGGTCGGGATCAGGGTGAGGATGTCCGGGATGGACATGCAGTACGGCTCCGCCTCCAGCGTGCGGCCGTTCGCAAGCGTCGTTTCGGCCACTTTCCGCATGGCGGGGAAGGCGCTTCGCAGCAGATGGTTGGCGTGGATGACGATGTTCGCGCCGTGTTGGGCCAACTCGTCCTCCGTGGCGCTGTTGTAGGTGGTCGGCACCACCACAATCGGGGTTGCGGCGTCCGTTTCGCGGAATTTCCGCATAAACTCGTATACTTCGTCCGGCGTTTTCCGGCGGCTGTGGATCATCACGCCGTCGGCGCCCGCCTCCACATAGGCGTGGCAGCGAGTGAGCGCATCGTCCATGCCCCGCTCCAGAATCAGGCTCTCACAGCGGGCGAAAACCATAAAATCCTTGCTGCGCTGCGCCTTTTTACCCGCGCTGATCTTTTGGCAGAATTCCGAAATTTCCGCCTGCTCCTGCTTCGCTTCCGTTCCCAGCAGCGAGTTGCGCTTCAAGCCCACCTTGTCTTCAATGATAATCGCGCTGATGCCCAGCCGTTCCAGCGTGCGCAGGTTATACACAAAATGCTCGGTCAACCCGCCGGTATCCCCGTCCAGAATGATCGGTTTCGTGGTTACGTCCAGAATTTCCTCCAGCGTGTGGATGCGGCTGGTAAGGTCCACCAGTTCGATATCCGGCTTACCCTTGGCGGTGGAATCGCACAGGCTGCTGACCCACATGGCATCAAAGCGCTTCACACCGCCGGGCACATCCGCCTTCGCGTTTTCCACAATCAGGCCGGTCAGCCCGTTGTGGGCCTCCATCACGCTCAGGCAGGGTTTTAGCTGCATCAGCCGTTTCAGGCGTCCGCGCCGGATTTCCGGCATATTCAGGCGGGAATCCAACGCCGTCAGGGCTTCCTCAGTAGCGCTGTGGGTATAGGGGAACTCCATCAGCTCCCCGCCATACGCCTGCAGCAGCTGCAGCGCCTCGGCGCGCACGCCGCACTGCACCCCGGTTTGCCAGTCGTCGCCATGCACCACGATATCCGGCCTCAGCTGCTCGATCGTTCCGCGATAGCTTAGGGTTTTCTGCACTACCACGCGCTTAACGCCGTTAATGCTTTCAAAGAGGCGAATCCGCTCCTGAAGCGGTATCAGCGGATACCGCTTGTAGGTGGCGATGGCTTCGTCCGTCAGTACGCCCACCGTAAGCTCCCCCAGCTCGGCGGCGCGGCGGATAATGGCGATGTGCCCGCTATGCAGGATATCGGTGCTGAAGCACATATACACGGTCTTGATAGGATCCACGCCCTTTCGTGTCGCGGCGCGCCCACGGGGCCGCCGTAATGCCGTAAATAGTTCCGGGTGTTCCCGCCCGACAGGATTTTGCATACCGCACGCCCATCCGGCATTTGTTGCCGTCGCATGCTTTGATGAACTCTGTTACTTGCGCCCATTCAGCGTGCGAATGAAACGCGCACCGACCGCCACCAGATCATCCGGGTTGTCGATCTCGGCGCAGAGGCGGCCGTGAAGCTCCAGCGGATACAGCGGCACGGCCCCGTCCAGGGCGTTGAAGGCGTTTTCGGCGTATACGCCGGTTTCGCCCCGCTCCACAAAGGTTGCCATTTCTTTCAGCCACCGGGCGAACGCTTCCGCGCCGAAGCGATAAGCAGGCTGGCACGCAACACAGTCCGCGCCGAACAGGCCCACGCCCACCGCGATGATTTTTCCGTTGGAAAGCCTCGCCTTAAAATCCTTTTCCGGCAGCGGCAGCGAACCGTCCACCGCCATCACGTTGCGTTCGCTCGCCAGCAACTCGGCAAGCACGCCGGTTTCCAGCACCAGATCGCCGTGCAGCAGCACAACATCCTCGTTTTTAAGCAGCGGCGCGGCATTCAGGATGCTCACGATATAGTTGGTCGTGCGATAGTCGGGGTTATGCGCGTATTGTACATGGATGGGCAGCCCAAGCTCCGCCACGTGGGCGCGCAGCCGGTCGGCAAACGCCCCCGTGGTGATAACCGCTTCCCGCACGCCCGCCTCGGCCAACTGCGTCAGTTGGCGGCTCAGGATCGTGTATCCGCCGCCGATGTCCACCATGCACTTGGGCTTTTCATGGGTCAGCACACCCAAACGGCTGCCCAGCCCGGAATTGAGTATCAGCGCTTTCAAACGTCCAGCCTCCCCGCAAGGGCTTCGCCCAGCTCCCGCAGGTTCTCCTGCGGGGTCTGCGTGGGCCGCCCCAGATCGGCGCGCGAGCCCTGCCTAAGAAAAATTTCCAAAAAGCAGGGTTTCCCGGCGGTGCGCACGCGCGGAAGCACGGCTTGCAGTTCCTCTTCGTTCTGTGCGGTGAACACGGCAAAGCCCAGCGCCTCCGCGACCGGCGCAAAGCGCAGGCCGCCGCCCGCTACGGGCATGCCGCCCACACTCTCGTGCGCGCCGTTGTTCAACAGCACATGGATCAGGTTTAAGCAGCCCTGCTGCGTTTCAATCGCCAGCCCGCCCATATGCATCAGCGCCGCGCCGTCCCCGTCCAGGCACCATATGGTGTCCTCCGGTTTCGCTTTAGCAATGCCCAGCGCGATCATCGACGCGTGGCCCATGGAGCCGACGGTTAAAAAATCGTGCGCATGATCCTGCCCCAGTGCCTCCCGCAGTTCAAACACCTCGCGCGAAGTTTTGCCCGTGGTGGAAACGAAAAAGTCGCGTCCGCCCGCGGCCGTCAGCAGCACGCGAAGCGCCGCCTCGCGCGCCATAGGGTATGGCGATTCATGTTTTATTTTCACCTCGGCGGTAAACGCGCCCTTGTGCGCCAGAAACGCTACGCTGCCGCCGTTTTCCAGCAACGGCGCGCACTTGGCCAGCTGCCCGTCAAACTCGCTTTCCTCCGTATCGGCGCTCAGTTCGAACACCGCAATGCCCAACAGCTCCAGCAGTTCCCGGGTAATCAGGCCCTGAAAGGCGTGCTGCGGCTCGTCCTTCACGCCCGGTTCGCCGCGCCAGCCAACCACGAAAATACAGGGAATGCCGTATACCCGCTCGTTCAGCAGCGAGGCGACAGGGTTCACCGTATTGCCGATTCCGCTGTTTTGCAGGTACACCATCGCGGGATGCCCCGTGGCGATGGTATGCCCCGCCGCAAGGCCCACCGCGCCGCCCTCGTTGGCGGCTACCACATGCCTGCCCGCAAGCCCAAACTCCGCCTGAAGCGTATCGCAAAGCGGGCGAAGCAGAGAATCCGGAACACCGGTATAAAAATCTACCTTTAGTCGCGCAAGCCCGTTCAAGAAAACCTTCGCGTCCATCCTCGCACCTCGAAAGCGCCGGGGGTTCCGGCGGAATGATCAATTATTTGCCTGCATTATCATACTATGAAACGCCGTAAAAATCAAAGCGTTTCACGCCCGCCCACCCCCGCCGCCAACCTGCCGGGGATGAAAAATCCACCTTTTTGTATTGACGAAACCAAGTCCCTTTGATAGAATTAAATTTGTTTGATTTCACGAAGGAGGCGGAACTTCGGCATGGATACGAAATTTATTTTTGTTACGGGCGGCGTGGTTTCCTCACTGGGCAAAGGGATTACAGCCGCGTCGCTCGGACGGCTGTTAAAATGCAGAGGGCTTCGGGTTTCGATACAGAAATTCGACCCGTACCTGAACGTAGACCCCGGCACCATGAACCCCTACCAGCACGGCGAGGTATTCGTGACCGACGACGGCGCCGAGACCGACCTTGACCTCGGCCATTACGAGCGCTTTATCGACGAAAGCCTTACCCAAGCCAGCAACGTAACCAGCGGGCGCGTGTATAAAACCGTAATCGACCGCGAACGCCGCGGCGAATATTTGGGCGCGACCATTCAGGTTATTCCGCACATCACCAACGAAATCAAACGCAACATCCTCGCCGTAAGCCGCGCGGAAAACGCGCCGGACGTGGTGATTACCGAAATCGGCGGCACAGTGGGCGATATTGAGAGCCTCCCTTTTTTGGAGGCCATCCGCCAGATGCGCGCCGAAGTCGGCCGTGAAAACTGCCTGTACCTGCATGTAACGCTGGTGCCGTACCTGAACGCCGCCGGCGAGCTGAAAACCAAGCCCACGCAGCACAGCGTGAAAGAGCTCAGCGGCATCGGCATCGCGCCGGATATTCTGGTGTGCCGCGCCGACCACGAACTGCCCTACGAGCTTCGCGCCAAAATCAGCATGTTCTGCAACCTGCCGGTGGAGCGCGTGTTCCAAAACCTCAACGCCCGCAGCCTCTACGAAGTGCCTCTGCTTTTGCACAACGAAGGGCTGGACACGCAGGTTGTTAAAACTTTGAACCTGCCGGATAAGGAAGCCAACCTGGACGAGTGGCGCGCCATGGTGGAGCGTCACCTGTCCTGCCAGAGCACCATTACCGTGGCGCTGGTCGGAAAATATGTGGAGCTGCCGGACGCTTATCTGAGCGTGGTGGAAGCGCTGACCCACGGCGGCATTTTCCACGGCGTGAAGGTAAAAATCAACTGGATTCCCGCCGAGGATGTAACGCCCGAAAACGTGGAAGAGAAGCTGTCGGGCGCCAACGGTCTCGTCGTTCCGGGCGGCTTTGGCGCACGCGGGCTGGAGGGCAAGATGAACGCCATTCAGTACGCGCGGGAGAATAACCTGCCGTTCCTCGGGCTGTGCCTTGGGATGCAGATGGCGGTCATCGAGTTTGCCCGCCATGTGCTTGAAATGCGGGACGCGCACACCAGCGAGGTCGACCCGCACACCACCTACCCGGTCATCGACCTGATGGCCGATCAGGACCTTAAAAACCTGGGCGGCACGATGCGTCTCGGCAAATATCGCTGCCTGATCGCGCCGGGCACCATCAGCGAGCGCGCTTACGGCACCAACGATATCTGGGAGCGTCATCGCCACCGTTACGAATTCAACAACGAATATCTGGATCGGTTCCGCGCGGGCGGCATGGTGATCGCCGGCCGCAACCCGGACCGCAATCTGGTGGAAATTGTGGAAATCCCCACGCATCCGTTCTTCGTGGGCGTGCAGTTCCACCCCGAGCTGAAAAGCCGCCCCAACCGTCCGCATCCCCTCTTCCGCGAGTTTGTGGGCGCGGCCATTCAAAACCGGGACGGCAAGGCCGAATAATCGTTTCCCCCGCACATTGTTGCCGGACTCACCTATCCCTACCGCTATCATTTACAAACAGCAGGCCGAAGCGAAAACGCTTCGGCCTGTTTGTTTTCCTTCCATCCTCAAATGATATCGGGGTATTCATGCAGGCATAGGGCAAGCCGCGCGAACTGCCGCCGCTTTGGGGTGTAAAAATTCACGCTGTTCTGCAACGGTTTTTTTACAAACGACAGAAGGCGACATAAAACCCTTCTACCGTTATTATCATTCCATCTGCAAATGATAGAAGCGCATCAGTGCAGGCACAGGGCAAGCCGCGCGAACTGCCGCCGTTCCCATGTATTTATCAGTGGTTTTTACGTTATTCTCCAATGGAATTTTCGGCAGACGCATACAGGCCGAAGCGACAACGCTTCGGCCTGTATGGAATCATACGATTTTATTTTTGATGGTTTCGGTTCGGCCCTCGCAGCAAGTCGCCCTCCCCAACCGCGAAGGGAAACGAAAGGTTGATTCGTGTGCCCGCCACGCCCGCCGTATCGACCGGCTCCCCGGTATCCGCCAGGGTAATGCTTTCCACCCTGAACGGTCTGCTGCCCTCTGGGGTCAACGCCTCCAGCAGATCACCGACGTAGAAGCGGTTCTTCAGCTCAATTTCCGCCGGTTCTCCCGGCTTTGCGCCGTGCGTCACCCGCCCCACAAACTCCATGCTCTGCTCAAAGCCCTCCGCGCCCGCTGCCGGCTGCGGCGCGCCGAAATAGAAGCCCGTGTTGCTCACCCGGTGGCTGGCCTTTCCAAGCTCCGCCATCAGCGCGAGGACTGCTTTTTCATAGGCCGCTTCGCCTTCGCCGTACAGAATATCCAGCGCGTGGCGATAGGCCGAAACCACCGTCGCCACATAATAGGCCGTTTTCATCCGGCCTTCAATTTTAAGGCTCTCCACCCCCGCGCCGATCAACGCCGGAAGGTGCGGCAGCATGCACAAATCATACGACGAAAACAGCGCCGTGCCCCGCTCTTCTTCCTCAAGCGGCATCCATGCACCCGGACGCTTCTCCTCTGCCACGGCGTAATGCCACCGGCAGGGCTGGGCACATTCGCCGCGGTTGGCGCTGCGGCCCGTAAGCGCGGCGGAAAGCAGGCAGCGTCCGCTGTATGCTACGCACATCGCGCCATGCACAAAGGCTTCCAGCTGCAGTTCGTTCGGCAGCGCGGCCCGCATCGTGCGGATGTCGTCAAGGCTCATTTCCCGGGAGAGCACAATGCGCTTCGCTCCCGCCGCCTCATAAAAATGACGGGCCGTGCGGGTATTGAGCACGTTCGCCTGCGTGCTGATGTGCAGTTCCAGCGCGGGCAACTCGTCCTTCAGCATCAGCGCCGCGCCCAGATCGCTCACAATCACGGCGTCCGCGCCCGCGGCGTCGGCCTCTTTCGCCGCCTGCAGAAAGCCCTCCATATCACGGTCGAAGGGCAGCAGGTTCAGGGGTACGTAGAAGCGCTTACCCTGCCGGTGGGTTTCCGCCGTCGCCGCTTTCAGCGTTTCGGGCGTAAAGTTGGCTGCCGCGGCGCGCAGGCCGTAGCGGTTCAGCCCGCCGTATACCGCATCCGCGCCGAAGCGGAGCGCCGCCTTCAGTTGTTCCATACCGCCGACCGGCGCAAGCAGCTCCGGCTGCCCATGCGAAGGATTCGTCATTCCAGCCCGCGCTCCTCATCGAATTTCTGCCACAGCGGGGCGTAAATCGCCACGGCGGCGTTGTGTTCCTCAAGGGTCTTGCTGAAAGCCAGCTCGCCGGTATCGGGGTTTTTGCTGCAGAAATAGAGGTAGTTTTCAGCCACAAAGCTCTCGTCCGGATACAGCGCGGCCTCAATGGCATCCGTAGATGGGTTGCAGATCGGCCCCAGCGGCAACCCCTTATACAGGTAGGTGTTGTATGGCGAATCGATCGCAAGGTCGCTGTTGCGCAGCGCCATGCGCCTTTCGCCCGTAATGTAATGGATAGTCACGTCGCTGCCGAGGGTCATTTTCGCCTTCAGGCGGTTGTGGAATACCGCCGAGACCTTGGCAAAGTCCGAGGTCTTGGCCTCCTTTTCAATCAGCGAAGCCATCGTCAGCACCTGGTCCATCGTCATGCCGATGGCGTCGGCGCGCTCCTGCCAATCGAAGGTAAGCACCGCGTCGGTCTGGCTCAGCAGTTTGCCGATAATATCCGCCGCCGTCGCGCTGGTGTAAATTTCATAGGTGTTGGGGGCCAGATAGCCTTCCAGCAGATACTTGCGCTCGCTCACGCGGTCGGTCGCCAGCTCATCCTGTATGAAATAGTATGCGCTCAACCCGTCGCCGGTGCGGCACAGGTTCAGGAACT
>JAQUXV010000403.1:1269-3126 GCA_028692205.1 Eubacteriales bacterium | reverse complement strand
TTGCCATCAGCGAGGCGATGGAGCTGGCCAACCGGTACAGCGAGCCGAAAAGCGGCCGGTATATCAACGGCGTTCTGGGCGCAATCGCACGCGATAAGCGGAAGGACTGAGCCGGATGGACGTCGTGCTTGGCTTTGACACAAGCTGCTATACCACCTCGGTCGCGGCGGTGAACCGAGACGGCTGTGTCGTCGCTTCAGATCGGATGCTTTTACCGGTACAAAGCGGGCAACGCGGCCTTCGCCAAAGCGAGGCCGTTTTTGCGCATGTGAGGCAGATGCCGCTGGTAACGGCGCGCGCGAGACAGGCGCTTGCGGGCGCGAACATCCTGGCGGTAGCCGCGTCGGATGCGCCGCGGGCGGAAGAAAGCAGCTATATGCCTGTGTTTACCGTAGGCGCGGGACATGCGCATGCAATGGCAAACTTGCTGAACCTTCCGTGTTATCTGGTTTCGCATCAGCAGGGGCATATTGCCGCCGGGCAGCTGGAAATGCCGCCGATGGCGAAGCGCTTTACGGCCCTGCACCTGAGCGGTGGCACCACGGAACTGTTGCTTTGGGAGGATGGGAAACTAACGACGCTCGGGGGCTCGCAGGACCTGCACGCAGGCCAGCTGGTGGATCGCGTGGGCGTTGCGATGGGGCTGCCCTTTCCGGCAGGGCCCGCGCTGGAGGCGCTGGCGATGGCCAGTCTGGAGCCGACCGAGGCGCTGTTACCCGCCAGTATGGCGAACAGCGATCTGGAGTGTCATTTTTCCGGCGCGGAAAACCAGTGCGCCCGCTGGATTGCGCAGAACACATTTGCCAACGAGCGGATTGCCGCGGAAGTGTTTGATTTGTTGGCGCGTACTGTGGCGCGGCTGCTGGCGGCGGGCTGCAAGGCGACCGGAACGGCGCAGGCGCTCGTGGTGGGCGGCGTTGCATCCTCTATGCTGCTTAGAACGCTTTCACAGCGTAGGTTGGCGAAAATACGTGGTGATATCGACCTGCGTTTCGGCAAACCCGAATACAGCGGGGATAACGCGTCAGGCGTCGCTTGGCTGGGCATGAAACGCTACTGCCAAGAATAGACGCAAGCTAACGGCTAACCAAACCCCAAGAAGACCAGAAATAATTCGGCACGGCGGCATTGCCGCCGGAAAGGAGCACCGATGGCAGCACAGCTTTTGGATGGAAAAGCGCTTTCCGCGCAGGTGGAAGCGGAACTGAAGGTTCGCGTGGACAAATTGCTCGAAAAGGGAATCAAGCCCGGACTCTGTGTAATTTTAGTCGGGGATGATCCCGCCAGCCAGCTTTATGTGGGGAATAAGGAAAAGGCTTGCGGGCGGTTGGGTATCGACTCCAAAACCGTGCGGATGCCCGCCGAAACCACACAGGCGGAGCTGGAAACTGAAATTGCCAAAGCAAACGCCGACCCCAGCATCCATGGCCTGTTGGTGCAGTTCCCCCTGCCGAAACACCTGGATGCCAATCGCGCACTTTCGTTGATTACGCCTGAGAAGGATGCCGACGGCCTTCATGATGTAAATACTGGTAAAATGATGCGCGGCGAGCCCGGCCCGGTGGCCTGCACCCCCAAAGGCGCGCTGTATATGCTGAAATCAGCCGGTATTCCTATCGAGGGAAAGGACGCGGTGGTGATCGGCCGCAGCAACATTGTCGGAAGGCCCATGGCTATGCTGCTGCTGCGGGAAAACGCGACCGTGACTATCTGCCACAGCCGTACGAAGAACCTTGCCGAGCATGCGCGCAGGGCGGATATTCTGGTGGCGGCCATCGGGAAACCGCGTTTCATTACCGCGGATATGGTTAAAGAAGGCGCGGCGGTGATCGATGTGGGCATGAACCGCGTGGATGG
>JAQUXV010000403.1:0-1169 GCA_028692205.1 Eubacteriales bacterium | reverse complement strand
TTGCCAAAAGGCATCGGTATCGCTACCAGCGGCACCGGCGCGGTCATACACGATATAATGCGCGTCGCGTGGCGAAGGGATGGGGGAATGCCCCTGTACCTCTACCCGGTTGCCGTGCAGGGCGACGGCGCGGCGGAGCAGATTGCCCGCGCGCTGAAGGTGCTGGATACGCTGGACGCGATCGACGTAATCATCGTCGGCCGCGGCGGCGGCAGCATGGAAGACCTGTGGCCCTTTAATGAGGAGATTGTCGCGCGGGCCATTGCGGCGTGCCGTAAACCGGTGGTCAGCGCCGTCGGCCACGAGACGGATTTTACCATTGCCGATTTTGTGGCGGATGTGCGCGCCCCCACCCCTTCGGCTGCGGCGGAACTGGCTGTGCCGGAACGGGACGCGCTGCTAGCTGAAATCGAAAAACTGGCCGGACGGTTGAAGCGCGCAGCGGAAGCGGAAATCTCCGATAAATCGGCGCAGGTGGCCGAGTTGCGGAAACGGCTGGCCGAGCAGACGCCGGAGAATCAGCTTCGCGCGGTGGAAGAACGGCTGAAAGCGCTTGGCGGCAGGTTGACGCTGTTGGCAAACGCACAGCTCAATGCGAAAGCACACCGGCTGGAAGCGGCGCACCTTCGGTTGACTGCGTCCGGGCCTGCCGCAACGCTGCAAAGAGGATACGCGCTGATCCGGCAGAACGGGCGCACTATTCAAAGCGTTGCCGCATTGGATACGGAGCAGTTGTTCACCGTAACCCTGAAAGACGGCTGGATTGATGCCAAAGCTGAGCAAATCGGCAGGGAGGAACGGCAATGACCGCGAAGAAGAAGAATACGGAGCCGACCTTTGAAGAAGAACTCGTCAGGCTGGAAGAACTGGCCGAGAAGATGGAACAGGGCGAACTCCCGCTGGATGAGTTGATGAACGCCTATGAAGAAGGCTCCAAGCTGTCCAAATCGTTGTCGGAACGGCTTAACAGAGCCAAAGCCCGGCTGAACGAAGTGAAAGCCGGGAAGAACGGCGAAGCGGAAGTGGCGGCAGGGAGCGCGGCGGCGCAGTCGTCGCTGCTGGACGGGCTGGACGAGGAATGAACGGCGGATAGGGGAGCGGCACATGGAACAAACATTGTCGGCGTATACCGAGGCAATCAACCGGGCGCTGTATGAAACGGCTTTGCT
>JAQUXV010000402.1 GCA_028692205.1 Eubacteriales bacterium | reverse complement strand
AAAAAGCCCGCTGCCAAAAAAGCGGCGAAGAAGGACGACGCGGCTGAGGAAGAAGCCTGAGGTATCCAGATAATCGCGACACCGTGCCGTCGGCGCGGGGGCGCTGGCGGCGGTTCGCGGGCGGATTGAATACGCGCGCGTCCGCCGCTTTTTGGAACTCTGATGAACAAACCGACTGAAACGGCTGTCCGCAAAGGAAACCGTTGACAAACGATGGGAGTGAAAATAATGAGCAGTTTGATCCCGATGGTTATTGAACAAACCAACCGCGGCGAGCGTTCCTTCGACATTTATTCCCGCCTGCTGAAAGACCGTATTGTTTTTCTTGGAGGCGAGATCGACGACGACGTGGCAAACGTGGTTGTGGCGCAATTGCTGTTTCTGGAAATGGAAAATCCGGATGCCGATATTTCGCTGTATATCAACAGCCCCGGCGGCAGCGTAACCGCCGGCATGGCGATTTATGACACCATGAACTATATCAAGCCGAACGTGCGTACCGTGTGCATCGGCATGGCCGCTTCGATGGGCGCGTTCCTGCTGATGGCGGGGGAAAAGGGCAAGCGCCTCGCGCTGCCCAACAGTGAAGTGATGATCCACCAGCCGCTTGGCGGCGCCAGCGGACAGGCGACCGACGTGCAGATTCGCGCCGAATGGCTGCTGAGAACCAAACAGAAGATGAATAAGCTGATTGCCGAAATGACGGGGCAGAAGCTTGCCAAAGTCGAGCAGGACGTGGAACGCGACCACTTTATGGATGCGGAAGAAGCGCTGAAGTACGGCATCATCGACGAGATCTACCAGCCGAGAACCGGCAAGTAAGGGGTGATACCTGAATGACGGACGACATGAATCCACGCATCCCCAAGCTGAAGCGCTGCAGCTTCTGCGGCAAAACCAGCGAACAGGTACGGCGGCTGGTGGCAGGCCCTAACGTACATATCTGCGACGAGTGTATCATGCTCTGCCAGGAGATCATCAACGATGATTTTGCGGCCAACGAGGGCATTGCCCCGGTGGACGTGCCGCGCCCCAAGGAAATCAAAGAAGTGCTGGACCAGTATGTGATTGGGCAGGAAATGGCCAAGCGCGCGCTGAGCGTGGCGGTGTACAACCACTATAAACGCATCGACGCGCCGCCCGCCCAGAAGGATGTGGAACTGCAGAAGAGCAATATTCTGATGCTGGGCCCTACCGGCTGCGGTAAAACCTTTCTGGCGCAAACGCTGGCCAAGATTCTGCAGGTGCCCTTCGCCATTGCGGATGCCACCAGCCTGACCGAGGCCGGGTATGTTGGCGAGGATGTGGAAAACATCTTGCTTCGGCTGATCCAGAATGCGGATTATGATATTCAGCTGGCGCAGCGCGGCATTATCTACATCGATGAAATCGACAAGATTGCCCGTAAAAGCGAGAACCCCTCCATTACGAGGGATGTAAGCGGAGAGGGCGTGCAGCAGACGCTGCTGAAGATTCTGGAAGGCACGATGGCAAGCGTGCCGCCGCAGGGCGGTCGCAAGCATCCCCATCAGGAATTTCTGCAGATTGATACCACCAATATCCTCTTCATCTGCGGCGGTGCTTTCGACGGGCTTGCGCCAATCGTTGAACAGCGCATCGGAAAAAAGACGCTGGGCTTTGGCGCGGAAGTGAAGAGCAAGGCGCAGAAGAACTTGAACGATACCTATCGCCAGCTCCGGCCGGAGGACCTGATTAAGTTCGGCCTGATTCCGGAGTTTGTGGGCCGCCTGCCCATCATCGTCACGCTGGATCAGCTGGGCGAGGAGGAGTTGGTGCGCATCCTGACCGAGCCGAAAAACGCGCTGGTAAGGCAATACGTATATCTGATGGACTTGGACGGCGTAGAACTGCTGTTTGAGCCGCTGGCGCTCCTGAAGATCGCCAAGCAGGCTATCGAACGGAAAAGCGGCGCGCGCGGACTCCGGGCGATCATCGAAAAGCTGATGCTGGATACGATGTTCGAACTTCCCAGCCGCAATGATGTGATGCAGTGCATCATCACCGAAAAGTGCGTCGACGGCGAGGAGCCGCCCAAACTGGTGAAAAGCGATGCGCCGGTGCGCAAACCGCGAACCGCCAGAGTACCGGCTGCAAAAGCCAAGCAGAACAACGTAGGATGATTCCTTCGCACGCCGCATCCGTTTTCGATGCGGCGTGCGGCATCTGAACTATCGCTGATGCAAGCGTTCAATTGCCGCCGGTATGGATTGGCGCCTGTTGGATACGCGCATACAGCCTTAAAACCTTCAAAACACCGCGCCATTCATTTGCCGTGAACGGTATGCGACACGCTGCGTGCGTTTACCCCAATGGCGCACGATGATATGATAAACCCCTATCCGGCCGCACAAGCGTCCGATACACCCATAAGGAGGAACAACATGCCACAGTCCAAGCGAAAAACATCCCTGACCCGCATCCCGGTGCTGCCGCTGCGGGGCATGATGGTATTTCCGCATATGGTGCTGCATTTTGACGTGGGCCGCGCAAAAAGCGTAGCCGCACTGGAAAAGGCGATGCTGGAAGATCAGAAAATCTTTCTGGTAGCGCAAAAAGATATGGATATGGATGATCCCGACCGGGATGATCTGTATCAGGTGGGCACCATTGCGCAGGTAAAGCAGGTGCTGAACCTTCCCGGAGACAGCATTCGCGTGCTGGTGGAGGGCGAGCGCCGCGCGGTGCTGACGACCCTTGTGGAGCGGGATCCGTTTTTACTGGCGGATGTACGCCCTGTGCGCAAAGCCCCGGCCAAACCGACCGATGAAATGAAAGCGTTGATGCGCACCGCGCAGGAGTATTACGTCGATTACAGCAAAGCCAGCATGCGCACATCACAGGAAACGCTTCGCTCCGTGATGAGCCTGCAGCAGCCGGAGTTGCTGGCGGATACAATTGCCGCCAATGTGCTGACCCAGCTGGAAGACCGCCAGACAATCTTGGAGAAACTCAATGTTCGGGATCGGCTGGAAGCGCTGTGCGGCATCCTGCTGCGGGAAACGAAGCTGGCCGAGCTGGAAAAAAGCGTGCAGGCGCGCGTGAAACAACAGATCGAGAAAAACCAGAAGGACTATTACCTGCGCGAGCAGATAAAAGCCATTCAAACGGA
>JAQUXV010000401.1 GCA_028692205.1 Eubacteriales bacterium | reverse complement strand
CCGGCGGGCAGGTAGGTGGCCAGCGCGCCGCTGGAAGGCAGAATGTCCTCGTAGAAGGCTACGCTGCCCGCGAAGGTCTTGGCCAGGAAATCGAAGGCCAGTTCTTTGTTCTGGCAGTTGGAGCTGACCGCCCAGGACGAACCGCCGTTGTTGGAATAGTTGGTGGCGCCTTCCACGCCCGGCAGCTTGGGCATGTTGGTGATGGCCCACTTGCCGCTCTGGTCCGCGGCGGTCTAGATGGAGGCCATGATCCAGCAGCCATTGATGGTGCCGACTACGTTGGAGTTCACAATCGTGCCCACATAGCCGTCCCAGCCGGTCACTTCCACGTAGAGGCCCTTTTGAACCAGCGTGGTAAAGATGTTCATGACTTCCTTGAGCACTTCGTTGCCTGCGATCGCAGGTTTGCCGTCCGCATCGAAGAGGCTTGAGCCCGCGCTCTGGAGCATCATCATAACCAGGTCGGGCTCGCCGGCAGTGCCGCTGAGCATGGGCTTGCCGGTCTTGGCCAGCACGTCCTCGCCGATTTCGATGAAGCGATCCCAGTCGATGTCGGTCACGTCGGCAATGGTGTAGCCGGCTTCGGCCAGAATATCGGTGCGCATCGCCTGGATCACGGCGCCGTTGTCAAACGGCACGCCGTAGTTTTTCCCCTCGACCACGGAGTAAGCGGTCTTGGCCGCGCCGAACTGGGTGAAGTCGACGCCGCTGTTGGTGAGATCGGCAAAGAGATCGGGGAAGGTGAGCACGTTCTTTTGGAACGCGTTATCCTGACAGAGGAAGATATCGGGCAGCGTGCTGTAATCGCCGCTCATGCCCACGGTGGACAGCTTCGTCTGCAGATCGTTCCACGGGGTTTCAACCACATTGAGTACGAAGTCGGGATCGACTTCCTTGTAGAATTTCGCAGCTTCTTCCATCGCGTACAGGTTGAAAGCGGGGTCCCAACACCATACGGTCAGCGTATGGCTGTCCTCCTGTGCGAAGGCCGGCACGGCGCTCAGTGTCAGCGCCAACGTAAGCGCAAGGAATACGGCAACCAACTTTTTCATGATGCAATTCCTCCCATTCGTCGTTGTGGCGGCGGTTGCTTCGAAAGCGCACGTGAGAACGGACAATTCCCACGTTCGCTTTTCCATTTTCAGCTAACCGTCTTTCTGCTGCCAGTATAGCACAAAAAATGGCAACCCGAAGCTCATTTTCGATCACAAAACATGCATTTTCGATCATTTTAATGGTTTATCAGGCCGATTTATTCCCATTTTATATTGTTTTTCGTGGTAAAACAGGCAAAATGCCCGAGGCTACCGCCATCCCTGAAACGCCGCGATGCGATAGTTTCGAAGCTTCTGCTCGTAATTGGACGGGCTTTTTTTCCATTGCAGTGGCGTGCAGTTGGTAACTCTTCGAAAATTCCGGTTAAACGTCGTCATGATGGGGAACCCGGCGCGGCGGGCGACGGTTTTCATGCTGTAATCCGTCGAGCGCAGCATGTTGCAAGCCATCTCGATGCGGACGATGTTAATGTACTCCAGCGGAGTGATGGACATGATCTCCCGGAAAACACGGCGGAAATGCGCCTCGCTCATATGGCAGGCTTCCGCAAGCGCCTCTATTTTGATCTCCTCGCCATAAGCATTGGTAATGTAGTGCAGCGCGTCCATAATCGCAAGGTTCTGCGCGCCGATCAGCTCCGGAAACGGCTCGCCCTCGTCCTCGGCGGCGCGCGCAAGCTCAATCAGCAACGCCAGCAGCAGCCCGCGCACGCTGACCAGATAGAAGGGTTTTTTCTCCCGCAGTTCCTCAATTAGCGAAAGGATCAGCCGTCCGGTTTTCGGGTTTGCCGACGCGTTGCCCACGTGCGCCCGCTGGTTCACCAGCCGTGCCAGGTGCTCGGCAAAATGGCCGTTTTCCGGGTAGGCGCTCGCAAGAAATGCCTCCACGTCGATAAACAGGTACTCGCAGCGGCATAACATTCCGTTATCGCTGACGGTGGTGTGGCACATATAATGTGGGATTACCGAGTAGGTTTCCGGCTGGTAGGGGCGCATTTCATCTTCAATAACGAGTGTGCCGTGCCCCTCGTAGCAATAGCCGATTTCAAGATGGTTGTGAAAATGAAGGGCTTTCAACCCCAGTTCTCCATAGGGGCGTATCCACCCTTCGCCCAGCAGCGCCAGCACGGGGATATCCGAAGGCATTTCATAATAGCGGTATTCAACGGTTTCACGCGCCGTTTTTTTCATGTCGGTTATCCCCCGTTCCCATCAGCCTGCCGGTGATTGTTCAATTGAACGGATCGAATTTGGTTATCTTTGTATATTCTCCATTCCGTTCGTTTTTCCCTTGTCCCGGCAAGCCAGGTGAAAGCAGGGCTCTCGGGGAGCGTTGAAAGCGAACAAACATCTTTTTCATTTAATCCCGACTAAAATAGTTTCATTTCCCCAAAAAAAGTATACAATGGAGATATGCCTTAACGGGTTGTACGTCGGCGCATCCGGCGGATCGGTGTTTGGCCTTGCATCACGCAGGCAAACCGGACGCCGAAGCGGCTTTCCCGCAAAGGGCTGACCATCCCGTTCAAGATGCCGGGTAAAAAACGCCCGGCCGCTTCCCTTTCCCCACTACGCATAACGAGAGGAAGAGAACCCTGATGAAACAAGCATTTTCCACGTTTACGGCCAAACTGCTGAGCCTGCTTCTGGTGCTCGGCCTGCTGTTTTCCTCCGGGCTCCCCGCAATCGCGGAGACTGCCGACAAGGTGGTCAACATCGGCGTAACCGATTCGCTGGGCACCCTGAACCCGCTGTTGCAGGACGGCGGCGAACTGAATAAATACGCGACCGGCCTTATGTTTCTGCCGTTGGTGGAGCTGGACAGCGGCCTGAACTTTGAAGGTGCGCTGGCCGAATCCATCACCACGGAAGATAACCTCACCTTTACCGTCAAACTGTACGAGAACGCCACCTGGTCGGACGGCGTGCCGGTTACCGCCGACGACGTCATCTTTACCGTGCTGCGCCTCACCAGCCAGTCGGTCGGCAACACCACCATGAGCGGCTATTCCGCCATCGTCGGCTTTGACGACAGCGGTTTCTCCCCCGACGACGCCACCGGCGTGGACGGCATTGTGAAGGTGGACGACCATACCC
>JAQUXV010000400.1 GCA_028692205.1 Eubacteriales bacterium | reverse complement strand
TCCGCATCGAGGAGGCCCGGCGGCGGCTGCGCAGCGGCGAAAAAAACATCACTCAGGTTGCCGACGAGCTGGGCTATTCCAGCATCGCCGCCTTCTCCCGCCAGTTCAAGCAGCTGATGAAGCTTACGCCCAGCGAATACCTGTGCACGATCCAGTTATAAACCTGCCCCCCGCAAGGCGGTGCGCCAACCGGAAAACCCGAGGGCAGTAAAAGACACCCGTCGCCGTGCCGTCGCCGTCGGACGGTAAAAAACGAAGCATTCCCAACAGGAATGCTTCGTTTTTTGCTATCACCGTGCGTACCAAACGCCTTTGTTTCGCGATTAATGAATGGCGTCCTGATAGAATTCCAAAGCCAGCTTATCGGTGTAGCCTTCGTGGACGATCTTGCGGATCGCCTGCGCCATCTCCACGCTGTGCTCGCTCTGGAAAATATTGCGGCCCATATCCAGCCCGCGCGCGCCGCCCCGAATGGCGTTGTACGCCAGCGTAAGCGCCTCGTCCTCGGGCAGCTTTTTACCGCCGGCCACCACGATCGGCACCGGGCAGGCCGCGACGATTTCCTCAAAGTTCTCGCAGTAGTAGGTTTTCACCATCTGCACGCCCATCTCGGCCACAATGCGGGTGGCGAGCTTGAAGAACCGGTCGGTACGCTCCATATCCTTGCCGACGGCAACCACGCCGAGGGTGGGGATGGAGTAGCGGAAACCGGCGTTGATGACGCGGCTCAGATTGTCGATGCTGGACAGCTGACCATCCGCGCCGATGAAGGTTTGCACCGCCATGCAGTCCGCGTTCATACGGATGGATTCCTCAATGTCCACGGCGACCACTTCGTGGCTCAGGTCGTCGTTTAGCATGCTGGAGCCGCTGGAAACGCGCAGGGCGATGGCCTTGCGGTTTTCCGGCGCCACACAGGTGCGCAGCGCGCCGCGCGTGCCCATGAGGCAGTCGATGGACGGCAGCAGCTCCGGAATCACCAGGTCCAGGCGTTCCAGCCCGGCGGTGGAACCCATAAAGTAGCCGTGGTCAAACGCAAACATTACGGTGTTGCCGCTTTTAGGGTCAAAGATATTGGACAGGTGCTTTTTCATACCCCAGTCCAGGCTGTTCGCACCTTTTACGTAAAAGCCGCTCTGATTGGCGAAATCCACTTCGGTGTGATAATCCTTCGCAATTTTCATTCCGTCTTTATCCGGCATTCGAATGTACCTCCTTGTGAATCCTTCGGGAAAAAGAAACGATGCGGTGGCCTGCCGTCGGGGTGCCCGCTCGGCGCGGCCATGAGCGGAGGCCGTGGAAACCCACAGCCTCCGCAGGTTCGACAGGGAAAATTAGAAGTTGTAGTTGTCCATGTTCTCGGCGGTGAACACAACACGCTCGGGCAGCAGCACCACGCCGCTGGTATCGGAGGTGTAGGCTTCCGGATCGAGGATGGTGTTGGGCTCAACCGTCACAGTGCCGATGTCGGGCACGTCGATGGTGTCGCCAACTTTGATTTCCTGGCCGCTGGCCAGCAGGTACGCCATGTAGCAGCCCAGAGCGCCCTGAACCTGGCAATCCCACAGGCCCCAACGGGTGAGGATACCGGCGCGGCAGTAATCCTTCATGCTGTTGGGAGCGGCGAAACCGACGATGGACACCTTGGTGGCGTCGAGGCCGAGGTTCTGCGCAGCCTGCGCCTGGCCCGGCAGAGCGGTGGAGTCGTTGCAGATGATGCCGTCGATGTCGGGGTAGGTGGTCAGGATGGATTCGCCAACGGTGATGGCTTTTTCAGCATCCTGCTCAGAGTAGTAGTTGTCCGGGAAGACGTTGACCCAGTTGGGGTACTTCTCGGCGATGTAGGCTTCGCCCGCGACGTGCCAGCTGTTCTGGTCGGTTACGGTCGCCTGGCTGTAATGCCACACATACTTGATGGTGTCTTTTTCGATGTCCTTGCCGCGCTCAGTCAGGCTGGTCGCGAGCATGTCCACCAGCATCTGGCCCAGCTGCTCAGGCGTGCCCTGGCTGACCATGATGCTGCGGTTTTCAGGGAAAGCGTCGGAGTCCCAGGTGGTAACAACCAGCCCGGCGTCGGCGGCTTCCTTCAGGGCATCGTTCACACCGGCCGCATCAACCGTGGAGATGCAGATGGCATCCGCGCCGTTGGTGATGGCGTTTTGCACGATAGCCACCTGGTTGGCGGCGGAAGCTTCGGGGTTGCCGTCGTAGGTAACGGTGAAGCCGTTCTTGGCGGCGAATTCCTGAGCGCCGATGTTGGCGGATTCAAAGAACGCGTTGCCGGAGAGTTTGGGGATAAACACGACGTTGATGTTGGCAGCGGATGCGGTGGTCACCATAGCGGCGCAGAGCATGAGCGCCAGCGCGGCAGCCAGGATCTTGGAAAACCTTTTCATTGCGATACCCTCCTAAAATGGTTTTATTCTTACGCGCTGCTTTACGCGCAAGGGAACAAGGGGAAAGGGGGTCGATCAACCCGCGCGGGTGACGACCGTGTGCCGGTGTTTGCGGCTGAACAGTTTGCGCAGCTTGGGGTTGGTGCCCGCAAAACGGAACGACACCGTAACCACCAGCAAAATACCGACCGGAATATCGAGGTACTGGGTGGAAAGCCCGCTCAGGCTTAGGCCGATGCGCAGCAGGCCGACCGCCAGCGCCGCCAGCGCCGAACCGATGACGCCGCCGCTGCCGCCCAGGTTGCTGGTGCCGCCCAGTACGACCGCCGTGATGATGGGCAGCGTGTACTCCGCGCCCATATCCGCCTTGGCGGTGCCCAGGTAGGCCGTCAGCAGGATACCGGCGATGGAGGCGCTCAAGCCGGACAACGCATACGTGCTCATGATGACGGCGCGCGTGTTGATGCCGCTGAACTTCGCCGCGTTCGGGTTGACGCCGCACAGGAAAATCTTACGGCCGTAGTTGGTGCGGTGCAGCAGAATGTAGCTTAATACCACCAGTATGAAGAAGATGACGAACTGCATGGGAATCGCGTCGAAGAGCTGCGTTTTGCTCAGCGCGCGGAACGCTTCAGGGAAATCGCTGATGCCCTGATAAGCGGCGTTGGAGCTCATGTTGGATACCGCCAGCGCCAGCCCGGAATAGAGGAACGAGCCGCCCAGCGTAACCACCATCGGCTGCACGCCGGTATACGCTACGA
>JAQUXV010000399.1 GCA_028692205.1 Eubacteriales bacterium | reverse complement strand
CGCGGGTTGATAGTCGTTTCGCCTGTCGCTGCCGCTTACGCTGACCGGCCACAACGTTACCTGTTCGCCCGCAAGCGCGCCGTCTGTAAAGCACAGTTCCGCCTGCAGCACGCAGGCGTCGTAGTCGCTTGGATCGACGTTTCCGCCGAAAACCAGATTGCCGAGGCTGTATGCGACAACCGTATCGCCGTACACCGCAAGGCCCTGCGCCACGTGCGGATGGTGCCCCACCACCAGCGCCGCCCCATGTTCGGCCAAATATTCCGCCGTCCTGATCTGGGCTGCCGAAAGCGTGTCGGCATACTCTACACCCATGTGCATAGTATGCACAATCGCCGTACAGCCAACGGCGTTCAACACCGCCGCCTGCGCAAGGTACGCATCCGCGTCAAACGCCAGCCCGCTTGCTGTAAAGCCGATGCGTATACCGTCTTTTTCCAGCACGGTCACATACGTATCGTCGCAGTACATAAGCCCGGCGCTGTCCAAGACCGAAACGGTATCGCGTTTTCCCGCTTCGCCGTAATCCATCGCGTGGTTGTTGGCCAGCGTTACGCACTCCACGCCTCCCTGTGTGAGGATATCGGCGTACTCCGGTTTGCCGATAAAGTTGAATGTCTTTTCAGCTTTTTTCAGCTTGCGGCTGCTTAAAACCCCTTCAAGGTTGACCATGGTAAAATCGTCCCCAGAGAACAGCGGCAGCAGGTTGGCCAGCGGGTATTCGTCGCCGCTTTTCTGTATCGTCCGGGCAAAGCGCCTCGCGCCCGAGGCTTCGCCGCCAAGGGTGCAATCCCCGCCGAAGGTGAGGAGTACGGAAACGTCCCCTTCCACGACCGTCATGGCCGTATCCAGCAACGCCTGAGGGGGATGGTCGTATGCGAATGTATAGACTTTCGTTTCGGCGACAGCCGTACCCGTCGCCAGCAGAATCGCCGTCAGGGCTGCCAGCGCGCGCCTCATGCCTCCGCCTCCCTCAATACAGGTTCAGTATACCACAGACAGGCGACGATCGTAAAGCGGATAACGGCTTCGCAGCAGGCTTTCGCACGGCTTGCGGCAGTCGCCGTCAACAAACTGCGCCTCCGTACGCTTTTGTACGGAGGCGCAGTAATCCCTGTCAAAGAAATCCCGTCAGCCGCCCAGCGGTTCCCTGCCGGGGGTGCCCGCCTTGCGCGGGTATTGTTTCGGCGTGGGACGCTTTTTCTCGCTGATCAGCACACAGTGCCGCCATTCCGGCTGCCCAGGTACCGCAACGGGCTTACAGGCAAGCGGCGCCCCGCCCAGCAGGCTCGCGGCCCGGCTCCCCGCGAGGATCTCCTCCTCCGCCGACGGGCCTTTGTAGCACACCGCCTTACCGCCGCAGCGCACAAAAGGCAGCAGGAGCTCCATCAGCACCGGCGCACCGGCCACCGCGCGGGCCACAGCCACGTCAAAGCGCTCCCGGTATGCGGGATTATTTCCCCCGTCCTCAGCGCGGGCATGTACGGTTTGCACGTTTTCAAGGCGCAGTTCCGCAATTACCGCGTTAAGAAACTTCAGCCGTTTTGCCAGCGAATCCATCAGCAGCACGGAAAGGTCCGGCCTCGCAATCGCCAGCGGCAATCCCGGAAACCCCGCGCCGCTACCCACGTCGATCACCTTCGCGTTTTGCGGCAGCAACCCCGGCAGGGCCAACGGAGCAAGCGAATCCAGATAATGCCTGTCCAGCGCCGTTTCAAAATCCGCGTTGGCCGTCAGGTTGACGCGCTCGTTCCAGTCCGCAAGCATTTCATGGTAGCGCGCCAGCTGTTCCGCCGTCCGCGCGTCCACCGGGATGCCCAGCTCATCCAGCCGCTCCGCAAGTCTGTCCCGCATTTCAACTTTCGTCACAAATTCAACCCCGCATATTTTATCAACCAGTATTTTACCCATGCAAGCGCTTCGCGCCCATGGTTTTTCGCCCAATATTCCAGCTCCGGCCGGCACAGGCTGCCCGCACCCTGCGGGGTCAACCCCGCATCCTCCGCAATGGCCATCGCGCGGGGCAAATGGTAATCGCTGGTCACGATCAGCGGTTTTTGAAGCCCCAGTTCATCCAGAACCTTTTTCGCGTTGTCCATATTCTGCCGGGTGTCCGTGCTTTGGTTATCCACATAAATGCTGTCCTGCGGAACACCGTCTATCATCAGCAGATCGCGCATCACGTCGCCTTCCGGGCGCGGCTCATCCTTACCCTGCGCGCCGCAAACCACCACGACGCAGGGGGACGCCTGATACATTTCCAGTGCTTTGTTCAGCCGCCAGCGCAATTGCACGGAAGCTTCGCCGTCCGCTTTCACCTGCGCACCCAGCACAATGATCGAGTCGTAATCCGTGGGGGCGGGCACGTGTGTTTCACGGTAATACACATAACCGATCAGCCCGCCGTAGCCGAGCACGCCCACCAGCGCGAGAATGCCGATCACCTGCCAGAACCGCCGCCACCGCGAGCGCTTTTTCGTGTGTCGCTGATTATGGTTCTCATCTGTTTTCATGCTTCCTCCGTTTTATGGTCAATCTTCAGTTGCCCGGCCAGGCGCACTTCGCCCTCGGAGCCGGACACCCGCACCGTAACGCCGCCAGGCGTTACCTTCTGCCGGATAAATCCGTTGCGTACCATGCTGAGCGCTTCGCCTTCCGACACGATAATATGGTCCACCAACGTAACTTCAATCTCGCTCAGCAGCCCCGAAAGCGCCGCCGTCGCATCCAGATCCGCCTGCGACGGCGCGATGGACCCGCCCGGATGATTATGGCAAAGCAGTACGCCGTGCGCGTTATAGGTCAGCACCGCATCCATCACGATGCGCGGGTAGGCGGGCACGTCGCTGAGCGTTCCTTTGGCGATCAGGGCCGCGCCAAGCGTTTCCATCTGCCCGTTCAGGCATACGGCGTAAAACATCTCCCGCTTTTCACCTTCCAACAGGCGAATGCAGTAGTTGACAGCCGCTTTTCGGTTGGTAAGCTTCACCCGTTTCCCGGCGCGGCTTTGCTCCGCCTGCCGGGGCACCTGCCCGAACAGTGACAGGAGCGTCGCCGCGTATTCTCCCACGCCGGGTGTTTTCATCAACTGCTCCGGCGTAGCGTGGAGTACGGCATACAGCGAGCCGAAACGTTCGATCAGCGTATGGGCAAGCGGGTTTACGTTTT
>JAQUXV010000398.1 GCA_028692205.1 Eubacteriales bacterium | reverse complement strand
ATCGGCATGCCCATGCTGCCGTGGTATTCCATGGGCCGGTCGCCCACCAGCGGCAGCCGCACGGGGTTTTCGTGGCTGATCTGGCAGCTGACCACCGAAGCCGCCGTTTCCAGCACGGCGTCCTGTAAAAAGTTGAGTTTGTCCTCCTCCATGCCGTCGGGCAGCTCCGGCGGAGAGGTGTCCATCATCACCAGCGCATCCGGCAGGGCCGGTTCCTCAAACTGGCGGATGATAATCTCGCGTTTGCGCGCGCTCATTTTCCAATGGATGCGCTTCAGCGGGTCGCCGGGCTGGTAGCTGCGAAAATCGCTCGGGCTGGAAGGGTCCTCCATGGCGCGCTTCATGGTTTCCACGCCCATGTCGCCCGCCGCGAAGGTAAGCGGCTCCACATCGAAAGGCACGGGCAAAACGAGCAGCTCGTTCCCCGTGTTATCCGGCTTATGCTCTTTTTTGAACAGTCCGAAAACATCGCTTACGGTAAAGCTTTCCACGCCCGGAAACATCGCGCCCACATGCTCGGCCGCAAAGCGATAGGCCACCTTCTGCTTCCTCCGGCCAAGCTCGGTTAAATGGATGACGGCGGAAGGGGTGTTGCTGGTGGCGCGCATTTTCAGGCGCACGGGGGCGATGGGCAAAAGGCTTTTATGGCTTACGGAAACTTCCATGGCCACACTGTCGCCGCGGTTGACTTTGGTATTGTTGAGGCCGTGGGTCACCTTGACGCTCTTTTCGGCGGAGCGCACGCTGACATACGCCAACACCCACGTGATGGCCATCAGCAGCGACAGCAGAAGGTACATCCGGTTGCCCATCGATAAGGCGCACAGCAGTAAAAACGCAAAGCTTACGCCAAGGCTGACAAGCGTAGATTTCATGGCATCGTCCTTTATTGTTGCGAAAAGTGCGGGGGGCGCGCCGGCCCGGTTACGACAGGCGCAGCGGCACGGGCACGTTTTCCATTACCGCCACCAGAATACGCTCTGCGCCGATGCCCTTCATTTTCGCTTCGGGGTTGGGGAACACACGGTGCGCGAGCACCGGGATCGCCATGCGCTGCACATCCTCCGGCAAAATATAATCCCGGTCGTTCAGCAGCGCGCACGCCTGCGCCCCGCGGATCAGCGCGATGGCGCCGCGCGTGGACACGCCCAGCTGCAGGGAAGGATGGGTGCGGGTCATGGCGGCGATATTGGCGATATAGTGGCGGACTTCCTTGCTGCAGTATACGGTGCCGATCATGTTCTGCATCTCCACCACGTCGGCGGCAGAGCACACGGGCTGCAGCGTCGTCTGCGGCTTTACCGTGCCGCTGAAGCGTTCCAGCACCGCCATTTCCTCGTCCATGGTGGGGTAGCCCATCGAAATGCGCAGGAAGAAACGGTCCATCTGCGCCTCCGGCAGGGGGTAGGTGCCCACGAACTCGCCGGGGTTCTGCGTGGCCAGCACCATAAAGGGCTGCGGCAACGGATGGGTAATGCCGTCCACCGTCACCTGATATTCTTCCATAATTTCCAGCAGGGAGGACTGGGTTTTGGGCGACGTACGGTTAATTTCGTCCGCGAGGACGATCTGGCACATCACCGCGCCGGGATGGAACTCCGTATCGCCGGTTTTCATGTTGACCATGGTGAAGCCGGTAACGTCGCTGGGCACCACGTCCGGCGTGAACTGGATGCGGTTGAAGCTGCAATCCAGCGATTTGGCCAACGCGCTGACCATGGTGGTCTTCCCGGTGCCGGGCACATCCTCGATCAGTACGTGGCCCTTGCAAAGCATCGCGATCAGCGCAAGCTCGATCACCTCGTCCTTGCCGACGATCACCTTGCCGATATTCTGCTTCAGGGCGGCTATAACGCGCCGTGGATTGAGCATATTGGAAACCGCTCCTTTAACTGGTATTTGGCGGGTAGTTTGCATACGGTATCAGTATAGCGGATACCCCATCGTTTTACAAGTCTGTGACGAATGTTTTACGGGGAGGGGCGGGCAACGGAAGGGTATTTTCGGTGTTTTTCCCCTGACCGTGCGGGTTATGGGCGGCGTGGCCCACGCCGCGGGTGTGGGCGGGCCGTAACAAAGTGATTCGGTTTTGTGCCATGCTCTCCGTATCAATACACAGCAATCTATACTGTTCGGGAGAGTGTTCTTCATCAACTTCACTTTGACAAACCTTCTCCCGCATGGTAATCTGTGGTTGACTGAAAACAAGTGTACGGAGGCGTTTGAGCGTTTATGAAAATCGCCGTCCTCATTCCCTGTTACAATGAAGCCAAATCCATCGCCAAGGTGGTGGCGGATTACCGTGCGGCCCTTCCGGAGGCCGATGTGTACGTGTACGACAACAATTCTTCCGACGGCACGGATGCGGAAGCGCTGAAAGCGGGCGCTATCGTGCGGTACGAGCGCCGTCAGGGCAAGGGCAACGTTATCCGCACCATGTTCCGGGAAATCGACGCCGACGCGTACCTGATGATCGACGGGGATGATACCTACCCCGCCGAGAACGCGCGCGCGATGATCGACCTGGTGTTGGAAAAGAAAGCGGACATGGTGGTGGGCGACCGGTTAAGCTCCACCTACTTCACCCAAAACAAGCGCCCCTTCCACAACGCGGGCAACCGGGTGGTGCGCGGGCTGGTGAACCGGATTTTCCACGGCAGCATCACCGACCTGATGACGGGCTACCGCGCCTTCAGCTACCAGTTTGTCAAGTCCTTTCCCGTGCTTTCCAAGGGCTTCGAAATCGAAACCGAAATGAGCATCCACGCGCTGGATAAAAACCTTGCCATCGCCAGCGTGCCCGTGGAGTACCGGGACCGTTCCGCCGATAACCCCAGCAAGCTGAGCACCTATTCCGACGGCTTCAAGGTGCTGCGCACCATCGCGAGGCTTTTTAAGGAGTATCGCCCGTTTTCCTTCTTCGGCATTTTCTCGCTTCTGTTCGCCGCAGGGGGCGTGGGGCTGTTTATCCCCGTGCTGGCGGAGTATTTCCGCACGGGGCTGGTGCCGCGCTTCCCCACGCTGATCGTCGCGGGCGTGCTGTTTACCATGGCGATTATGATGCTGGTTTGCGGGCTGGTGCTGGATACGGTGGCGCAGAAGCACCGCCAGCAGTTCGAAATCAACCTGAACATTCTGAAGATGCTGCATCCCGACCACCGGGAGCCGC
>JAQUXV010000397.1 GCA_028692205.1 Eubacteriales bacterium | reverse complement strand
GGGGCGGCCGAGCCTTGCCCGTTCTCGCCCTATTCCGTGATGAACCTGCGGGAACATACGCTGCTGGAGGTACTTGCCTCCCCGTTTTTTCAGGAAGTACGAAGCCTGAATACGGATGGGGCGCACATGGGCGGCTGCGCGCTGTTTGAGAAGGAAGACCGGGTACAGGCGCTGCTCTTTCCGCAAAAAGTTTAAGCCTCCTTTGAATAACAAATGAGAACCGGCCGGCGGGGCAGGCGAAAACAGTATTCTATAACAACCGACATGGGAGATTTCTACTCCTGAAACAAACAGCAAAGGGACGGCGATGCAGCTGCACCGCCGTCCCTTTGCTGTTTGTTGAATAAGTCCGATTCTCCCTGCCGCTGCGGAGAGGCGAAATTATTCCGCTTACCGGCCCGGAATGATTTTCATGATTTCGGAGCCTTCCTCCGGCAGATCGGCGAAGGAAACACCTTTTTCCATGAAGAACCGGCCTGTTTTGCTGATGCGGTACTCGCAATCGTCAAAGGTAATGTCGTACAGGGTATCCGCTTCCAGCCCCTGCAGATAGATCGTCCGTTGAGGTTCTCCGCCCTTCAGGCGGAATACGAAGACATACCCGGTATTGTCTTCCGCCATGTACTGGTACGCCTGCCAGCGGTCGCCCTTTTCACCCCGCAAAGCCTGCCCCGTAAGGCGGTACATCTCGCCCTGCAGGATGTACTTTTTGGAGATGTAGCGGAAAAACTCAATATAGTGCTTCAGGCGTTCGCGCCACTGCGGCTTCCAGTTTTTGAACCGGTAGGAGAACCCGCAGGTGGAAAGCAGGCTTGCACGAATGTAAAAATCGAGTTTCGCGGGCGAAATATCCTCCGTGATCGGGTTGAAGGTGCCGTTGTGGTCGCTGATGCACTCGGACTGCGTAAACTGGTAGCACAGCGCCGGATGGATGAAGGATGCTGCGCCCCAGAAACATTGAAAATGGTTGTCCACGTAATCGTGGTCGGACATGTAGGCGAAATGGGCGTGAGCCAGCATGCCCAGATCGTTGCGCATGCCGCCGCTGCCGCAGTTTTCCAGCACTACGCCGGGGTATTTGGCCTGAACCTGATCGAGGAACGCATAGTACCCCTTTACGTGCCCGTACAGCCCGTCGCCCTCACCGTGTCCGTGGCCCGCGGCGTTGCAGCCCAGCCCCGGCGATACGTTAAAATCAAATTTGATCCATCTGGCGTGGTATTCCGTTACCAGCCGATCCACCACCTGCATCGCCCAGCGGCGGGTTTCGGGGTTTGCCATGCAAAGATAGCCCAGCGATTCGCCATCCCGCTTCGCCACCATCTCCGGGTGTGTGCGGTTCAGCGCGGCAATCGCGCCGATGGCCTCGATTTCACACCAGATGCCGAAGGGGATTCCCGCTTCCGTAACGGCGCTGCCCAGATGCGCCAGCCCCGAGGGAAAATCCACCCGGTTCTCCACATCCCAGTCGCCGCGTTTGCCGAACCAGTTGATCTCCCGGTTTGGAATGCCGAACCAACCCGCGTCCAAAATGAAATGAGTCATTCCGGCTTCGGCGGCGTAGCGCGCGTTTTCGAGGCAGACATCCTCGTGAATGAAGCGATCTTCATAACACCACCAGGTGTTGTAGGTAACGGGCAGCGTTTGAAGTTCCTCCGTGTTCAGCGCGCTGTCGTGCGTAAGGAAGAACCGCCGGGTTCTCCGGCTGGCCTCGTCCAGACTGTTTTGCGAATGGGACAGGTAAACCGGCGCGCCTGTAAGCGTTTCACCGGGAGCGACGTCGCTGAAAAAGCCTTCCTCGTGAATGCCCATCGCCACAGAGAAGCCGTTGGTGCTGTTGTCCAGCTCGCAATTCCAGTTGCCGGACCAGCCCAGCGCGAGGCTGTAATGCTCCTTTTCGCCTTCGATACCGATCCACGGCGAATACTCCTGCGAGGAGCGGCCCGTAAGCGTGCCGATGGCAAAGCGTTCCGGCAGGGGAATATCGTGCGGGGTGAATTCTTTGCCCCAGCTGGCGCTGAAATAATGCAGTGTGCCGCTCATCTTTGGCGCGCAAAACCCAACGGACAGCTTGCTCGCCCGCACCGGCGCGGCGGAACGGTTGCGGATTTCCAGCCAACACTTGGAGGTTTCAGTTTCTTTTACCTCGCAAACCGCCGCAAACACGTTTTCCGCCAGCGAAATTTCCGCCTCCGAGTAGAGGAGCGGCGAACGATCTTCCACAAGCGTCGGTTCCGCGTAACCCTTGTATTCCTTTGCGTCCGCATGGACGCAGTAAAACAGCTTCATACCTTTCCTTCCCTGCCGGTTACGGCATGATAAAGTCATAGGAGGAGAATCATTTTTACAGGAGGAGGGCGACCGCCCTGCGTTGGCGCTCAGTCGGCGTAATCCACATCAATCTCGACTTTGCCGGTAAAGCCGGTGAGCCGTATTAGCTCTTTTTTTGCACTGAAATAGACAAAGAGCTGGCCATTGACGGTTACCCGCTGCATCCGTTTTCCTTCGGGATGCCGCAGACGGAACAGAATGGTTTCCGGCGCTTTGCGGGAAGGGACCGTAACTTCCGCGTGAATCCGATTGGCCGCCGCGTGAGATTCGACCGTATAATCCACCGGCCCAAACATGCTTTCCGCGTTGTGTACCGCGATCTGCTTGCCATCCTCAAACCACTTTTTCGGCGCCCCCTGACAGAGCCACAGGCTTTCACCCTCCTCACGAAGCAGGTAGTTGCGCAGCCAGACAAGGAACTGCGCCTCGTCCGGGGATTTGAAGAAGGGCCCGAAACCGCTGCCGCGCTCCGCCACGGGGTGTTCGCTGAACACCAGCATATCCGGGTATAGGTGCTGGCCGATGTTGTTGTAAAGCGAGCGAATAGCGTGGCGGGTTTGATCCCGGTAAAGGTAGGCGAGGCCGTTGTTGAGCACGTTAGCCTGCACGGTTACGCCGCCCTGGCTGAACCAGTATTTTTCCAAATCCACCGGGAAGCCGTACAAACGGCTGACAAACAGGTTGTCTTCCTGATCTTGTAAAATCCAGGTTACACGCTCGTCATTAGGTGACAGCACAAGGCCGTCCACCAGATGCAGGGGGCCGTAGCCCGCCTCGCGGAACCAGCCCCAATCCCGGCCGCGCAGCCCGGCACGGGTGGGTACGTGGGGGATGTAGCTGCCGTCCGGCAG
>JAQUXV010000396.1 GCA_028692205.1 Eubacteriales bacterium | reverse complement strand
AAAACCCTTACGCTTCCAATGCTGAAGCCGTTTATGTATATCGCGCTGCTGTTCCGGCTGATGGCCGCACTGCAGGAATTCGGCATTATCTTCGCCCTCACGAAGGGCGGCCCCGGAAACACGCTGATGAACCTTTCCCTGACAGGGTACCTAACGGGATTCACATACCAAAGCATCGGCAAAGCCATGCCGTATCTGCTGGTGCTCTGGATGATCGTGAACATCTCGGCGAAATTCATTGTTAAACGCCAGCGGCAGTTAACGCTTGAAGCCGCCGGCAAAAAGTAAGGAAGGGAGAGGCAAGTATGCAGAACGATCAACAGCAAACGCTTTCCTATGGAAGCATTAGACTACGGAAATATACGGCCGCGCTGAGCTGGATCGGGCGCAACCTGGCGCTGCTGGTTTTTGCCATATTCGCGCTGTTCCCGATTATTTGGATGGTAACGTGTACCTTTAAATCCGACGCGGAGATGTACACGACGGTATTTCGTTTCACGCCTACCATGGCAAACTATGAGGAAGTGCTGATCGGCACCGATTATTTCAAGGCGTTTCTGCAAAATATCATTGTTGCGGGGGGCGCGGTGCTGCTAACTATCGTCGCGGGCGTTCCTGCGGCATACGGGCTGGCGAGATACAATTTTAAAAAGAAGGAAGACATCGCCTTCATGATTCTTTCTTTCAAGTTCGCCCCCGAAATTCTGGTTATTCTGCCCGTGTTCCTCATCTTTCAGAAAATCGGCCTGTACGATACGTATTTCGGCCTGATCTGGGTATACCAGCTGATTACGATGCCCCTGCTGATCTGGGTTGTTCGCGGCTATTTTGAGGACATCAGCGTGGAGATCGAGCAGGCGGCGCAACTGGACGGCTATCGCTGGTACGAGATCTTCTGGAAGATCCTGCTGCCGCTGATTAAGCCCGGGCTGGTGGCTTCCGGGTTGCTGGCCTTTATCTTCGCATGGAACAGTTTTACGTTCCCGCTCATCCTCAGCGGTTTTAAAATCCAAACGATTACCATCACTTCCCTTAGGTACATCGCATCCGACAGCGTGCATTACGGCCAGGTGGCCGTTGCGGCAACGGTTGCAATTACGCCGGAAATTATCGCCGCGCTTTTCATACAGAAACATCTGGTGCGCGGCCTGAGCTTCGGCGCCGTGAAGGGGTAAGGTGCAGAAAAATGGCAAGCATTGAAATGATCGGCGTAACCAAGCAATACGACAGGGCGACCGCCATTAAAGACCTCACCATGAAAGTGGAAGACAACGAGTTCTTCGTTCTTTTTGGCCCGGCGGGCGCGGGTAAGACGACTACCCTCAAGTGTATTGCCGGCATTGAGTTTCCGCAGGAGGGGCTGATTAAAATCGGGGGGCGGATCGTCAACCTGATCGAACCCAGCAACCGTAACGTATCCATGGTGTTTGAGAACTATGCGCTTTTCCCGCATATGTCCGTTTACGACAACATCGCGTCCCCGCTTCGCTCCCGGCTTTACCGGAAGAGCGAACCGGAGATTAAAAAGGCGATCGATAAAATTGCCACGCTGATGCGCATCGACGGGCTGTACGACAGGAAACCGAGCCAGCTTTCCAACGGACAGCGCCAGCGCGTGGCAATCGGGCGCTGCCTTGTGCGTGAGCCAAACGTGTTCCTGATGGACGAGCCGTTGGCGCACCTGGACGCGAAGCTGAAACATACCATGCGTACGGAACTTAAGGAAATGCAGGACGCTTTCAGCACGACCACTATTTACGTTACGCACGATTATAAAGAGGCGATGAGCCTTGCGGACCGTATCGCGGTGCTGGATCACGGACGCATTGTTCAAATGGGCACGGCGCTGCAAATGTACTATACGCCAAGCAACGAGTTTGTAGCCAAGCTGTTCGGCGAACCGGAAATCAATATACTCGAAGGGGAATACCGCGAGGAGGACAGCAAGGCGCTGGTCTCAACCAATATCGGGCTAACCTATCAGGTGGAGGAGGATGTTGCCGCGGCGCTTCGCGAACAGGAAAGCAATAAGCTGCATCTGGGCATCCGCGGAAACAACGTTGCCTTCACGTTTGACGGCGGGGGAGACGGCTGGCTGCGGGGAACGGTTTTTGCGAACGAACCTATCGGGAACATCGTTATTATGACGGTGCAGTTGGGGGATGTGCTTCTGCATGTCGTAGCGCCGAACAATACCCACGCCAAACTGGACCAGACGGTCTATGTGAGCCTCAACACCTCCAATATCCAGTATTTTGGTGCGGATACGCGCCAATATATCATCCGCCACAACCAAAAGGAGTTGCTGAGCATTAAGCACTCACGCCATTTGGGCGGGGAAGGGGGCGAGGCGTAATGGCACAGCTGGTTTTGGAGAACGTGTTCAAACGGTATGATAATACCGGCAAGCGGAAGCAAAACAACACCTTCGCGGTTAACAACCTGTCGTTCAGCTGCAAGAACGGCGAATTCCTCGGCATTCTGGGCCCGTCGGGCTGCGGAAAATCCACAACGCTGCGCATGATTGCCGGGTTGGAGAAGATCACCGCGGGCGACATCTTCATCGGCGATACGCGGATTAACGAACTGTTGCCCAAAGACCGCAACATCGGTTTGGCTTTCGAAGATTACGCGCTCTATCCGCCGCTGACAGTGTATGATAACCTTGCGTTTAACCTGCGCGCGCGCAAGGTTCCGAAAGCCAAGATTAAGGAAATCATCTACAGCATCGCGCCGCTTTTGAAAGTGGACGATCTGCTGACCATGAAACCGCAGGCGCTTTCGGGCGGCCAGAAACAGCGCGTTAATATTGCCCGCGCGATTGTGAGAAAACCCGGCCTGCTTCTGCTGGACGAGCCGTTGAGCCACCTTGACGGCAAGATGAGGCAGCAGCTTCGCTACGAGATCAAGCGCATGCACCACGAAATAAAATGCACCACCATTATCGTGACCCACGATCAGTTGGAGGCCATGAGCCTTGCGGACAGAATAGCCATTATGGACATGGGCGTTTTGCAGCAGATCGGCACGCCGCTTGAGGTTTATGACGATCCGGCGAACGTGTTTGTAGCCGGCTTCATCGGCGAACCGCCGATGAACCTGCTCCACTCGGTGATACAGAAGACAGCCGGCGGGTACTGCTTCACCTTCCCGGGCAGCGACCTTCGGATCCCTGTGCCGTCTCG
>JAQUXV010000395.1 GCA_028692205.1 Eubacteriales bacterium | reverse complement strand
GATGGCGGACATGCTGCGCGCCCTGCGCGGCTCACCGGCGCCCCGTGAGGAGGAAAAATGAAAACCATCCTGCTGACTGCCGTGGGTTCCGCCTCGGCATCCGCCGCGCTGGCAAGTTACAGGGCCGCGGGCCATCGGGTGTGCGGGTGCGATATTTACCCCCGCGAATGGAACGTAACCTCCTGCGAGGTGGATGCGTTCGATCAGGTGCCCCTCGCCACGGACACCGAAGCCTATGTTTCGGCGCTTGCGGCGATCGTGAAAAAAGCGAAGGCGGATTTTCTGGTTCCCCTGACGGATGTGGAGGTGGATGTGCTGTGCGCGCGCAGGGAGGAATTCCGTGCGCTGGGCGCTACGGTGTGCTGCCCGGACGCGCCCGTCGCCGCCCTCTGCCGCGATAAATTCCTGATGGCGAAGATGATGGGCGCGGCGGAAGTATGCACCGTTATCCCCACCTACGCGCCGGACACGCTTCCCGACAGCCTGCCCTTTCCCCTGCTGGTTAAACCCCAGCGTGGGCGAAGCAGCCAGGGCCTGCGTGTCGTCAACCGGCCGGACGAGCTTGCCTCGGCCCTCCACGCGCGGACGGATTGCATTATCCAGCCGTTTTTAACCGGCGACGTCTACACCGTGGACTGCGCGCGGGACGAGCGGGGGAACTTCGTCTCCCTCACCCGGCGGGAGCGCCTGCGCACGGTCAACGGGCTGGGCACCGCCGTGGAAATTCTGCCCGACCATCCGCTGGAGGCGGTTTGCCGGCGCATCGCGGAGTTTGCGGGCATTGTGGGCGTGGTAAACATGGAGTTTATCCATAGCGGGAACGAATACTACTTTCTGGAGGTCAACCCCCGGTTCTCCGGCGGCATAGGGTTCAGCGTTCTGGCGGGGTACGACTTTCCCTCGGCCATGCTCCGCTGCCACAGCGGGCAGCCGCTGGAAGCGCCGCCCGCCTTCCGGTCCATGACGCTTGCGCAGCGATACGAAATGCGGATCACCCGTTGATTCCGATTACCGTTGTCAGTTCAAGGGAGGCGCGGAGGATGGCGGATTGGCAAATCACGGCGGCGGCGCGAACCCGAAAGGGCCGCCTGAACGTGGCAAACAAGGATTGCTTTTACCTGAACGGTAAAACCCTGCCGCCGGAAACCTCCGGCCATGGCGGCAAGCTTGTCCGGGAAGGGGGGGAACCCTTTCAGCTTTATGCCGTATGCGACGGCATCGGCGGCGACGAGGCGGGCAGCTGGGCCAGTCAGGAAGCGCTGCGCGTGCTGGACGAACTTTGCCAAACATACCCTGGCGGCATTACCGAGAGCGAGCTGCTTTTTACCCTCGGGCGGTTTACCGACCGGCTTTTCCGGCTTGCGAACGGCAAATCCGGCCCCGTGGGCGTAACGCTTGCCCTGTGCCTGTGGCAGGAAGGCCGCGTCCGCATCATAAACATTGGCAACAGCCGCATCTACCGCCTGCGCAAGGGAAAGCTGACGCAGCTTTCCATGGACCACACCGAAGTGCAGCAGATGGTCGATCTGGGCATCCTGACGCCGTATCAGGCGCGGGTAAGCCCCCGGCGGCACGTCATCAGCCAGTACGTGGGGCTAAACTCCATGGACCGCGCTTTTCAGCCGTATATTTCCCCGCTGCTGGATGCGCGGCCCAGGGACAGTTACCTGCTTTGCACCGACGGCCTGACCGATATGGTGGAGGACGAAGCCATCCGCCATACGCTGCTCCGGGCGAAGGACGCGGCGCAGGCCGCGGATATGCTGGTGCAGCAGGCGTTGGACAACGGCGGCATGGACAACGCGACGGCGCTGTGTTTCAGGGCCTCGCACCGCGTTTGGAACACGTAAACCCCATTCTGATAACGGTCGGAGGAGGAACAGGAAAGTGGCAAAACCGATGATCGCGGTCGTGGGCACGAACGCCTCCGGCAAAAGCGGGCTGGGCGTTGCGCTGGCGCTGCGTTTCGGCGGTGAAATCATTTCGGCGGATTCCCGGCAGGTATATCGCGGGCTGGACCTTGGCAGCGGCAAGATCACCCCGGAGGAAATGCGCGGCGTGCCCCACCACCTGCTGGATGTGTGCGAACCCGGCGCGTTTTTTTCTATGGCGGATTTTCAAAAGCTAGCCTACGCCGCCGCGGAGGAGATCCTCGCCCGTGGAAAAACGCCCTTTCTGGTGGGCGGCACGGGCCTGTATGTGGATTGCGTTACCGAGGGGTACGCGCTTTCGGACGTAAAGCCCGACCTGGCTTACCGCGACGAGCTGGAGGCCTTTTCGACGCCGGAGCTTTACCGTATGCTGATCGCCCGCCTGCCGGATGCCGACACCGACCCCCAAAACCGCAACCGCGTCATGCGCAGGCTGGAAAAGCTGCACGACGGGGATACGGGCCACAGCCGCAGAGAACCGCGCTACCGCGTGCTGAAGCTGGGCGTTTCCTGGCCCCGGGCGGAGCTGTGCCGCCGCATCGACGTGCGGCTGGAAAAGCGGCTGGAAGCCGGGCTGATCGAAGAAGTGCAGGGGTTGCTTGCGGCGGGCGTATCGCCGGAGTTTTTGCGCAAGCTGGGGCTGGAATACCGCTACATCAGCGCCTACCTGCTGGGCGAAATCCCTACGCGGGGCGAGATGACCGAGGTGCTCGCAAGGGAGATCAAGCGTTTCGCCAAGCGGCAGATGACCTGGTTCCGGCGCGACCCGAACATCCTCTGGCTGGATATGGCGGGCGACCCCGAAGCGCAGGCGAGCGAAGCGATTGAAGGGTTTCTGAAATAAAACTCCATCTTGACCGGCAAAAGCCAATGCCGGGGCTTCCGTATTTCAACGGAAGCCCCGGCATTGGCTTTTGATACGGTTGCTTTTCTATTTTTCTTCAATTGCGGTCTTTTCAGCCTTCCGTTTACGCGGTACGGAAAGCAGCATTAAAATGCATGGGTAGGCCAGAATGCAGTTGAAATGAAAGTAGCGGTAATCGTTCGTACAGAGCAGAAGCATGGTCCCGAAGTTGTAAACCATCGCTGGGAACACAATCAGGAAGGATGAAAACCCGATTCTGGAAAAGGACACCAGCCATGCAATCAGCATCAGCGCGATCAACAGCCCCAGTCTGGAAGACAGCTCCACAATAATGTCCGATTTAAATACATTATTGAGTAGCGTTAGAATCTCCGCAGCGGTTTTCTTAACC
>JAQUXV010000394.1 GCA_028692205.1 Eubacteriales bacterium | reverse complement strand
CTGAACACCATGCAGAGCACCGCCGCGCCAAGCGTAGGCAGGGTAACGATCGCCGTCAGGTTGGAGGCGAGCAGGAAAGAGAAGCGCACTTTTTTAACTACACACAGGTAAACCAGCGCCACCGCCATGGGGAAAATGATCGCGATCAGCTGGCACAACGCGGCAATGCCGCCCACAGACGCGCCCATCTTGCCCGCGATATAATTGACGCCCTGGTTCATGCTGGCAGCGTCGCCCGCGAGCGAGGTGCCCAGCAGCCCCGAAAGCCCGGCAAGCACCGTCCATACCGCGCCGCGCATAACAAGAATCGCGGCAAAAAAGGTGAGCAGCAGCGTTACAACAACCGTTACGCCGCCGGTGTACTTATCGTTCCGGTCCATCATGCCGTGGAGCGTTTCGCCGGGATTGCGGAACATGCTGGTGATCACGCGCGGCAGGTTGCCAAGCGTGGATAAAAATTCGCCGTGCTCCCTTCGGGGCGCGTTGTACCGGCCGTATACCTGCCGGTATCCCTGCGGATAACCGCCGGAAGCATACCCACCCTGATCGCCGGCCATCGGATCAAACCCGCCCTGCTGGTAAGGCGGCTGACCATACGCGTTAGGATAGGAATATCCGCCGTACGCCGTAGGGTCATATCCGCCCTGAGGGGCGCTGTAATTCTGCGGAGCGGAAAGGCTCGCACCGCAAACGGGGCACATATTCGCGCCGTCAGCCAGCACGGTGCCGCATTTCGGACAGTTCATCAGGTTCCTCCTTATTCAAGCCACATTCACGGAGAGGGTTCATCCTGTCGCTCTCCACATCATATCACGGCTTTCACGCTCAGACAAGCGTTGCGCCCTGCGCCTGATAAAGTGCCTTCTTTTTCCATTTCGGGTTGGTTTCCGGAATATATTTTTACTCGTTTTCGTCTGTTTCAACCGTCAGGCTGCCCACCAGATTCGTATCCAGAAGATACACGCGCATCACGCCGTCGTCGATGATCTGCGCTTCCGGCAGGCTGTTCAGGTACTCGCTCAGGGTCGACTGCGCGTAATATCGCTCGTCCCAAAAAGCCGGTTCGGTACACAGCGCCGCAACATTCATTTCCGCCAGTGCCGGGCCGATATCCGCAAGCGGCAGGTTCATCAGCGGCACAATGGGGTTGCTGGTCAGCACATACCCTTTCGCCCGCAGCGCATACTGATAGCCCGCACGGGTCACGAGGATTTTTTCATCCTCCGGCACGGCTTTTTCAAGGGCCAGCAGCATCCGGTACCGTGCGAGGAACCCCGTGTCCTGCGCCATGCTTTCCTCGGTGAGCATGGGCCGCCCGTAGCGGTAAAAGCTGTTCCAATAGCCGCTTTCCCGCGTGCCGTCCATAAACGCAAACAGGCACAGCACCGCGCCGAGCAGCGCGGGAACACGCCGCGCCCATAGCCCCGCGTTTACAAAGCGTTTGCGCAGCGCCTCGCCCGGCTTGCCGCACACGCGCTTGCCCCAGGCAAGCACGGCAGGCCATTCGGCCTCCGCCGCCGCCAGCACCGCAGCGATGGCGACCGCCGCCAGCATAAACCACTGCAGCGTGTAGCGCTTCATCGTGAGGAAGGACCCGGAGAAACTGTATAGCTTCGTATCCAGCAGCCCGCTCATCGGCGCGAGGGTGAGAATGGTAAACAACGTAATCGCCAGCACCGATGCTACGCGCGCTGAGCGCTCCTTTTGCGCTTTGGTCTCCGAAACGAACACCGCCACCGGCCCGTCGCTTCCGTTTACCTTCGCGAGCAGTTCCTTCTTTTGCGCGCGAAGGGTAGCGCGCCGCACGGTCAGCACAATCAGCGCCACAACCAGTCCAATCAGCGCCAGCCGTAGGCCCCAAAGCCCGATAGGCGTGGCGTAAGCCATTACAATATCGTATTTCGCTTTCCAAAAGTTCAGGTGCGTGGTCGTTTCTTCCAATTTATACTCGCCCTGCATATACGCGGCGTACCACGGCGCGTCGGTGTAGGTGGTCATCAGCCGCCACGGGCTCATCTGCCCCCATTTTACATAGCACCACAGGTTGCCCGCATACGCCGCCAGCGTGCCCGCCGCACCGCCCAGCGCCAGCCCGGACGCGCGCAGCAGCGTGCGCCCCGCGCGGCCGTTTTGCCGGTACAGGGCCATCAGCCAGCTAAGGATTACCCAACCGATCACCAGAAACGGCAACACCACAAAGTTGACCACGTGCGTGCTCATCACCGTAAAGCAAAGCGCGATCATAAAGGCCAGCTTGCCCAGATAACGTTTCCAATCGCCCGTCGGCCGAAGCTCTATCAGCGCCGCCGCAGCCACAAGCACGGCGATACACCGCCAGCTGTCCCGGGGCGCGGTGGCGTAGGAGAACACATAGTTCGGCACTAAATTGAACAGCAGCAGCCCGAGCAGTATCCACCGCTTTCGTCCGCCGGTCAGCTGGATCAGCAGCGCGGCATAGGCGGCCAGCAGGTAAAAAGCCAGCAGGCCCAGCCCGGTGAACATCGGTTTATCGTACGGGTAGCCGTAGGTGTCGCCAGTGTGCATCAGCCCGAAAGCCATATACAGTTCCATGGACGGGAAATGGGAATTGCCGCGGAAATGCCCGGTTGCGTCGTCCTTATCCAGCAACTCGCCCAGATCGCGATCCTCGCAGTAGCGCAGGCCCAGCGCCATATACTCGGCGGAGTCCGCCTGCGCAATGTTGGCGCTGGTGGCGATGCGAACGCAGATGGGCGCCAGCAGCACGCCCATCGCCAGCGCGAAACACAGCGATGCCAGCGCGGGCCGATCCAGCTTCACCAGCCGTTTGACCCACGCAAAACCCCGGCGGGCAATCTCCCCTGCGCGAGGCAGGGTACGCAGGCAGGTAAACAGCAGGTACGCGCCCGCCAGCGCGGGCAGCACCCCGATATAAATCCACTTGGACGCCTGCGGCCAAACCGCGGCAAGCAGCAGCATCCACAGATACTGTATCAGTGGCGTGACCGCCGTTCCTGCCAGAAATGCGCCCAGACGGCTCTTCTTCACCCACAGGCGGTGTTTGGCGAAGAACACGCCCAGCGCCAGCGCCTGCAAAGCGCTGCTGAGCAGGTAGAGGTTGCGCCAGCCGTTGCCCACCGCAAGCCAGTTCAGCATCCGCCCTTCCTCCCGGCTTTCGCCAGCCGATCCGTTTCGGCGATGAAGTAGTCGTTCACGTCCACTTTCTCAGC
>JAQUXV010000393.1 GCA_028692205.1 Eubacteriales bacterium | reverse complement strand
ACTCCCTTGTTTATTCGAAAATTATCATAAATATAAATGGGTGTCAATAGAAATCCAAGAAAAAACAAAATAAGAACGAATTTCCGGCGAATATTCACGCACAAAGTGGATAATTATACTGTTGCATGCAGGCGCTTCCGCAGTGGCGAAAGCAGTGTGCGGACAGCAGAGAAACAAAGCGGGAATCGTGCGTCAGTAGCGCTCCAGGGTAACCGAATCCAGCGTGACGGATGCGTTTTCCGCCCCCTGCAGCGAAAGCGTACCTGCGCTGTCTGTACGGAATGTCCATACCTGCGCGATGCCGCAATTCGTCATCAGGGCTTCGCTGGCGAGCGCCGTTTCGCTGCCGGTAGCGGTTAACAGCGCCGTACACCAGGGGGCCTGCATATCTTCGCAGTGCGTGCCGCGCAGGGTAAGGCGGTAGTCGGTACCCGGCGACAGATCGGCGGCAAGAACGCGGCGCTCGCCTGCGGCAAGCGTGACCGCACTCTGCTCCGCAACCACCGAGGTCGCTTCGCGCTGCGGCACAAGCGGCATTGCGCCATGGTTTACGTATACGCCGTTAAAAAGCGAAATCACACAGTCGAAATCGTTCTGCTCTAGAAAATCGTACAGCGTGCTGGCCTTATAATAACGCATATCCAGCCGGACGCACTGGGAACAGGACACCGCCAGAAACGCAAAATACGGCTGCGAGTAACTATCGCCGATCAACAATATGCGCGGGCCGTCCGCGTTGCTCAGGTTCTGCACGTACTGCATTCCGCCGCCGCCATCCAGATAGGCGTCGTACGCATTGGTAGTATGAGCCTCCCCGATGTGCGAACGCTCCAACAGCGCGGCCGCAAAATCACCGGTGCGGTACAGGCCGCGCTCCTGCCACCAGCATTGCAGGGAGGTGGCCCAATCCGGCGTCAGAAGGCTGAAATCGTCCAGCCCCGCAAAATACACGCCCACCCGCTTGCCATCGCTGCCCAGAAAGCTGTCGGGAAAGGTTTCTGTTTGCCACAGGGCGGGATCGTCGTCCGTTGGGTTCAGCGTCAGGCCGAAACGCGCGCGAAGGGTTTCCAGCGTTTTTCCGCAGGCCCACAAAGCGGTTTCCGGCTTCCAATGGTGGTCCGTACGGAAATAAGCGTCGTAATACGGCAGCCCGTCGGCTTGCATTTCCTCGTTCAGAGACAAGTACGCGATGCCTGCCTGCTTCAAATTAGCGATAATTTCTTCGCCGCGCTCCTGAAGATTCATCTCGATGGGAGATGGCAGCAACGAGGAATCCTCGTCACATTTATACGGAGCGTAGACAAACAAAAAGGGGATTTCGCGACCCGCAAGATACTCCGCCGTCTGCACCAGCGTGTCCGTGCTATTGGTAACGGCGGATTCTTCCGCGGTCTGGTAAATGCTGACCAGCGTACCGTTTTTCAGCAGCATTCGTTCGTTGAGCACCCGGCGGCCGGTTATACGGGCCGCCCAGCCGTCGAGATCGACAAACGCGTCATGGCCGGAGAAGTTTTCAGTATACTCGGTCTCGATAGCGCTTTGAAAATTGCTCTTGCCAAAGACAGTGCTCCATAGCTTTGTGATGTTGCCAAGATTGAGTGCGAAAAAAGTAAATATCGTCGCAATAAAGAGCAGGCCCAGCACCCGGTCGGCCCATTTTTTGCTTTGCATAGCCTGCCTCCTTTCCATGGGTTTGGGCGCGCCGCGCCATTGCCTGTTGGATGTTCGTTCATCCGATGAGAGACTGACGGCGAGCGGGCTTTTGGCGCGGTTGAACCGGGGTGTTGCCGGTTCCGGGAAAACCGTGCCGCAGACACGTTTCCCCGGCGCTTACCTAAAAGTTGAAATAGATAAACGGATTATGCGCTCCCATGATCAGCTGGGACAGCGCAACCGCAAACCCGAGCGCATAGCACGCGATAGAGAAAACTTCAAACACGGAAGCGCGCGCAGGCCCCGCGGCACGCAGCCGCTCGCCGAGCGAGCGTGGCAGCGGCGTGCACAGCAGCAGCCCCGCGAGCAGGGGAACCGCATACTCCCTGAGCTGGGCGAGGAAAGCCGTGTCCGCCAACGGATGCGCGTTCAAACCAAACAGGGTTTTCAGGTACAAAAGCGCCGCGCCCGCGCCCTCTGAGCGGAACAGCACCCACCCAAGCGCAACACACAGCAGGGTAAGCGCCCGGTACAGCGCGCGGGGCCAGCCGGGCCGCAGGCGGCCGGGAAGCCCGGTAAGCTTTTCAAAGGCGATCAGCGCAAAATAGTACAGGCCCCAAAACAGAAACGTCCAGTTGGCGCCGTGCCATACCCCTGTGAGCGTCCATACGACAAACAGGTTGAAAACGAGTCTGGCTTTGCCGCGTACGCGGGAACCGCCCAGCGGAATGTACACATAATCCCGGAACCATGTTCCCAGTGAAATATGCCATCGCCGCCAGAACTCCGACACCGAGGCCGAAATATACGGGTAATCAAAGTTTTTCAGAAAGTGGAAGCCAAACATGCGGCCAAGTCCGATCGCCATATCGGAATAGCCGGAGAAATCAAACAGAATCTGCATGGAATAGCAGATCAGCCCCAGCCATGCGTACAGCACCGACGAGGGAGCGATTGCGCCGAAAGCGTCGTCCGCAACTACGGACAGCGTATTGGCCAGCAGGACTTTTTTCAGAAAACCGATCACAAACTGACGCGCGCCCTGCGCAAAGTCGTCCACCGTAACCGTGCGCTGGTCGATTTCCCCGGCGATGGTTTTATAACGGACAATCGGCCCGGCAATCAGCTGTGGAAACAGCGCCACATACAACCCCACGCGAAGCGGGTTTCGCTGCGCGGGAACATCCTCGCGGTAGACGTCAATCACATAGCTTAAAGCCTGAAACGTAAAAAAGGAAATGCCGATGGGCAGCGCGATCTTCGTAACGGGCAGGGACAGCGCAAAAACCCGGTCGAGGGCGGAGAGCGTAAAATTGAGGTATTTATAAACAAACAAACATCCGAGATTGGCGGTGATCGCGGCGGTCAGCACGGCGCGCCGGGCCGAAGGACGGCGCAAACGGCTGATCCATAAGGCAAAAAGCGCGTTGGCCAGCACCGATGCGGCCAACACCAGCACAACGCGCGGCTCACCCCAACCGTAAAAGACAAAACTGGCCGTTAAAAGCCAAAGGTTTCTCGCGCGTTTTGGCAGCGCGAAGTACACAAGCACCGTCACCGGCAGAAAGGCA
>JAQUXV010000025.1 GCA_028692205.1 Eubacteriales bacterium | reverse complement strand
CCGCGGGGGTGGATATTACCGCCGGTTACCGCGCCGTGGAACTGATGAAAAAGCATGTGGCCCGCACCCTGACCGCCGGCGTGCTGGGGGACGTGGGCGGCTTCGGCGGCCTGTTTGAGCTGGATGTGACGGGGATGACCCGTCCCGTGCTGGTAAGCGGCACGGACGGCGTGGGCACCAAGCTGCGGCTGGCGTTTTTGTTGGACAAGCATAACACCGTCGGCATCGACTGCGTGGCCATGTGCGTGAACGATGTAATCTGCTGCGGCGCGAAGCCGCTTTTCTTTCTGGATTACATTGCCTGCGGTAAAAACGTGCCGGAGCGCATCGAGCAGATTGTCGCGGGCGTGGCGGAAGGCTGCGTGCAGGCGGGCTGCGCGCTGGTGGGCGGCGAAACCGCGGAAATGCCCGGCTTTTACCCGGTGGACGAGTACGATCTGGCCGGGTTCAGCGTCGGCGTGGTGGACAAGGAAAAGATTTTGGATAAAACCGCTATGCGCGAAGGCGACGCGGTGATCGCGCTGCCGTCGTCCGGCGTACACTCCAACGGCTTTTCGCTGGTGCGCAAGGTGTTCGATGTGGAAAACGGCGGGCTGAACGTGCAATATACGGAACTGGGCGAAAAATCGCTTGGCGAAACGCTGCTCACGCCCACGCGCATCTACGTGAAACCCGTGCTCGCGCTGCTTAATAAGGTGAACGTCCGCTCGCTTGCGCACATCACGGGCGGCGGCTTTTACGAAAACATTCCCCGTTCGCTGGCCGAGGGCTACACGGTAAAGCTTAATCGCAGCGCCGTTCGGATTCCCCCGATTTTTAACGTGATCGCCAAAGTGGGCGGCATTCCCGAGCGGGATATGTTCAACACCTTCAACATGGGCGTGGGTATGACGGCCGTGGTGCCCGCCGCGCAGGCGGACGAGGCCGTGGCAATCCTCCGCGCAAACGGGGTGGAGGCTTACGCGCTGGGCGAGGTGCAAAAGGGCGACGGGGGCGTAACGCTATGCTGAACATCGCCGTGCTGGTCAGCGGCGGCGGCACCAACCTGCAGGCGCTGCTGGACGCGCAAACGCGGGGCGTGCTGCACAGCGGCGCGATCTCGCTGGTAGTGGCCAGCAAGCCGGGGGCGTACGCGCTGGAGCGCGCGCGTCAGCACGGCGTCGAAACCGCCGTGCTGGAAAAGGCGAACGGCGAAACGTCCGAGGCATACGGCGAGCGCCTGATCGCGCTGCTGTCGGCGCACGATATCCGGCTGGTGGTGCTGGCGGGCTTCATGCTCATTTTGGCGTCCAATGTGGTGGCCGCGTACCGCGACCGTATTTTGAACGTGCATCCCAGCCTGATCCCCTCGTTTTGCGGCGAGGGATATTACGGCCTGCGCGTACACCGCGCGGCGCTGGAACGCGGCGTGAAGGTGACGGGCGCGACCGTACACCTGGTAAACGAAATTCCGGACGGCGGGCGCATCCTTGCCCAGAAGGCGGTGGATGTGCGCGGGGACGATACGCCCGAAACGCTGCAAAAGCGGGTGATGGCCGAGGCGGAGTGGCTGCTGCTGCCGCAGACGACCGAATGGGCGGCCGCCCGGCTCGCCGCGGGGCTGCCCCTGTAAGGGAGCGCCGAACCGATCAAGCCGCCCGAACCCGAAAGGTTTTTGGCGGAGCCCCTCCGATGGTGGTATGATAGCAGTGTAAAAAGATCACTCACCGAGAAAACCAAGGGAGGCATTAACCAATATGAAACCGACAAACCTGAACGATTTACTGGCGGGCAACCGCTATCCGGGCCGCGGCATTATGCTGGGCCGCAGCGCCGACGGCACGCGAGCGGTGATCGCTTATTTTATTATGGGCCGCAGCGAAAACAGCCGCAACCGTGTGTTTACCCCCACGGACGACGGCATTATCACCGAGGCGTTCGACCCCTCCAAGATGACCGATCCGAGCCTGATCATCTACGCGCCCGTGCGAGCGCTGGACAACAAGACCACCGTGGTCACCAACGGCGACCAGACGGATACGGTGATCGATTTCCTGCAAAACGGCAAAACGTTCGAGGACGCGCTCCGTACCCGCACCTTCGAGCCGGACGGCCCCAACTACACCCCGCGCATTTCAGGCGTCCTCACGGTGGAGGACTGCCGGATGAGCTACAAGCTTTCCATCCTGAAAAGCGACGGGCAGGAGCCGCCCGCCGCGCAGCGATTCTTTTTTGAATACCCCGAGCCCAAAGCGGGCGAAGGCCGGCTGATCCACACCTACCGCTGCGACGGAAGCCCCATTCCCAGCTACGAGGGCGAGCCGACGTGCGTTACGGTGGACTGTGCCGATCTGGATCGGTTCGCCGCCGAGCTTTGGAACGCGCTGGACATGCAAAACCGCGTCAGCCTGTTTGTACGCACGGTGGAGCTGGAAACCGGCCACACCGAAACCCGCATCCTGAACCAACACGCCTGATTTTTCCCCCTGATTCCGATATTGCGCAAGGAGGCAATCCGTCTTATGAAGGAAATGGAACTGAAGTACGGCTGCAACCCCAACCAGATCCCCGCCCGCATCTATATGGAAAACGGTGATCTGCCGCTGACGGTATTAAACGGCAAGCCCGGCTACATCAACTTTCTGGACGCGCTGAACGGCTGGCAGCTGGTAAGCCAGCTGAAAGCCGCCACCGGGATGGCCGCCGCGACGTCCTTTAAGCATGTCAGCCCCGCGGGCGCGTCGCTTGGCGTGCCGCTGACCGACACGCTTCGCAGCATTTACTTCGTGCCTGCCGACGCGGAGCTTTCGCCCCTTGCCTGCGCCTATGCCCGCGCGCGCGGCGCCGACCGCATGAGCAGCTTCGGCGACTGGATCAGCCTTTCGGACGTGTGCGACGTGCCCACCGCGCTGCTGATCAAGCCCGAGGTGAGCGACGGCGTTATCGCGCCGGGGTACGAGCCGGAAGCGCTGGAGATCCTCAAGTCCAAGCGGCGCGGCACCTACAACATCGTGCAGATCGACCCCGCCTATAACCCGCCGAAGCTGGAGCGCAAGGACATATTCGGCATCACTTTTGAGCAGAACCGCAATGAGCTGGCCATCGATGATGATTTCTTCGCCAACGTGGTTACCAAAAACAACGTCCTGCCGGACGCCGCCAAGCGCGATCTGGCCGTGGCGATGATCGCCCTCAAATACACGCAGTCCAACTCCGTCTGCTACGTGAAGGACGGCCAGTGCATCGGCATCGGCGCGGGGCAGCAGAGCCGCATCCACTGCACGCGCCTCGCGGGGGATAAGGCCAACAACTGGTGGCTGCGCCAGCATGAAAAAACGCTGGCCCTGCCGTTTTTGCCGGAGCTGAAAAACCCCGACCGGGACAACGCCATCGACCGCTTCATCAGCGACGAGGCGGAGGAAACGGTGCTGGCCGAGGGCAAATGGCAGACGCTTTTCAGTGTGAAGCCCGAGCCGCTTACCAAAGCGGAAAAGAAAGAATGGCTTGCGAAGCTCACGGACGTGAGCCTGGGCAGCGACGCGTTCTTCCCCTTCAGCGACAATATTGACCGCGCCGTGCAAAGCGGCGTGCGCTACATTGCCGAGCCGGGCGGCAGCAAGCGTGATCAGGAAGTGATCGACGCGTGCGACCGCTACGGCGTTGCCATGGCGTTTACGGGGCTTCGGCTGTTCCACCATTGACGCGGGTTTCTTTCTTCGGGCACGCGGCGCTGCCGCAGCGCCGAACCGGCATCCCAAAGAGCGTTTTTCGCAGGAGGAGGTTATCCCTATGAAAGTCCTCGTGGTGGGCGGCGGCGGGCGGGAGCACGCCATCATCCGCAAGCTGGCGGAAAGTCCGCTGATCGACGGCCTGTATTGCGCGCCCGGCAACGGCGGCATCGCGGCGGAGGCCGAGTGTGTGCCGATTCCGGCGACGGAGATTGAAAAACTGGCCGACTGGGCGGAAAAGAACGCCATCGAATACGTGGTCGTCGCGCCGGACGATCCCCTGTGCATGGGGATGGTGGATCTGCTGAAGGCGAAGGGCATACCCGCCTTCGGGCCGGACAAGGCCGCCGCGCGCGTGGAAGGCAGCAAGGTTTACGCCAAAAAGTTAATGCGCAAGTACAGCATTCCCACCGCCGCGTGCGAGATTTTTACGGAGATCGAGCTTGCGCTGCGCTACATCCGCATCGCGCCCTGCCCCATGGTGGTCAAGGCGGACGGGCTGGCGCTGGGCAAGGGCGTGATTATCTGCCAGACCCGCGCGGAGGCGGAGCAGGCCGTGCGGGATATGATGGAGCGCGGCAAGTTCGGCGCGTCCGGCAGCCGGGTGGTTGTGGAGGAGTTTTTGGAAGGCCCGGAGGTGAGCGTGCTCGTGTTTACCGACGGCACCGCCATCCGCCCCATGGTATCCAGCATGGACCACAAGCGCGCGCTGGACGGCGACGAGGGCCTGAACACGGGCGGCATGGGCGTAATCGCCCCCAACCCGTATTACACCCCCGATATCGCCGCCACTTGCATGCAAACCATTTTCCTGCCGACGCTCGCGGCGCTGCGCGCGGAGGGCAACCCCTTTAAGGGCTGCCTGTATTTCGGCCTCATGCTGACCGCCGACGGGCCTAAGGTGATCGAGTACAACTGCCGCTTCGGCGATCCCGAGGCGCAGGCGGTGCTGCCGCTGTTGGAAAGCGACCTGTTCGACATTATGCGCCATGTGACCGACGGGACGCTGGCGGACGCGGACGTGCGCTTTTCCACGGGCGCAAGCTGCTGCGTGGTGCTGGCCTCCGGCGGCTATCCCGTATCGTACCGCACGGGCATGGAGATCGACGGCCTTGTGGAGGCCGAGGCATTGCCGGGCGTGAGCGTGTTCCACGCGGGCACGCGGCTGGGCGACGCCGGGAAAGTGGTCACCGCCGGCGGGCGGGTGCTGGGGGTAACGGCGGTTGCGCCCAAGCTGCCCGAGGCGATCAGGAAGGCGTACGAAGCCGCGGAGAAAATTACTTTCACAGGCGCGCACATGCGCCGGGATATCGGCGCGCGGGCGCTGAAGGCCGCTGAAAACCGCGCGTAACGGGGTTGCCGTTGCGTGAACCGGAACCAACACGGAAGGGGAAAACCCTGCCGCGGCAGCCGCGATGCGGCTGAAACCGTGCCGAGTAAAACCAAACGTCACCGTCAGGAGGAGAAACATGGCCGTTTACCGTGTATACACCGAAAAAAAGCCGCCCTATGCCGTGGAGGCGAAGGCGCTGCTCCGGGAGATCCGCCATATTCTGCTGATCAAGAGCGTCACGGATGTGCGCCTGTTGAACCGCTACGATATCGAAGGGGTGGACGCGGCGCTGTTTGCGCAATGCCTGCCCATCGTGTTTTTTGAGCCGCAGTTGGATACGCATACCGCCGTCCTGCCCGAAACCGGCGCGGCGGCCGTGTTTGCGGTGGAGTACCTGCCCGGCCAGTTCGACGTGCGGGCGGCCTCCTGCGAGGAGTGCGTGCAGCTGGTCAGCCGGGGCGAGCGCCCGGCGGTGCGCACCGCGCGGGTGTACCTGCTTTTTGGCAAGCCGACGGGCGAGGAGCTTGCCCGCATTCAAAAATATGTCGTCAACCCCGTGGAAAGCCGCATGGCGGAGCTTGCGGAAAAGACGACCCTGCGGCAGACCTACGCGACGCCGGACAGCGTGGAAACGCTTCACGGTTTTACCGCCATGAGCGGCGCGGAGGTCGCGGGCTTCGTATCGCGCTACGGTCTCGCCATGGATGCGGACGATTTGGCTTTCTGCCGCGATTATTTCGCCTCCGAGCACCGCGACCCCACATTAACCGAAATCCGCATGATCGACACCTATTGGAGCGACCATTGCCGCCACACCACCTTTTTAACGGCGCTGGACGACGTGAAAGCCGAAAAGCCCGCGGTGGAAAAGGCGTTTGCGCGCTATCTGGCCCTACGTAAAGAGCTGGGTCGCGAGTACAAGCCCGTAACGCTCATGGATGTGGCGACCATCGGCGCAAAGGCGCTGCGCGCGCGCGGCAAGCTGCCAAATATCGACGTGAGCGACGAGATCAACGCCTGCTCCATCGTGATCGACGTGGACAACGACGGCAAAACCGAGCCGTGGCTGCTCATGTTCAAAAACGAGACGCATAACCACCCCACCGAGATCGAGCCTTTCGGCGGCGCGGCCACCTGCATCGGCGGCGCGATCCGCGATCCGCTTTCCGGGCGCACGTACGTGTATCAGGCGATGCGCGTCACCGGCGCGGCCGATCCGCTGGTGCCGGTGAAGGACACCATGCCCGGCAAGCTGCCCCAGCGCAAGCTGGTTACCACCTCGGCGGCGGGCTACAGCGCCTACGGCAACCAGATCGGCCTTGCCACCGGCATGGTGGACGAGCTGTACCATCCCGGTTACGCGGCTAAGCGCATGGAGATCGGCGCGGTGGTGGGCGCGGCCCCGGCAGCCAACGTGCGCCGGGAGGTGCCCGCGCCGGGCGACGCGATCATTCTGCTGGGTGGGCGCACGGGGCGCGACGGCTGCGGCGGGGCCACCGGCTCCAGCAAGAGCCACAAGCTGGAAAGCTTGGAAACCTGCGGCGCGGAGGTGCAGAAGGGCAACCCCGTGATCGAGCGGAAACTGCAGCGCCTTTTCCGCGACAAGGAAGTAACGCGCCTTATTAAGCGGTGCAACGATTTCGGCGCGGGCGGCGTGAGCGTGGCCATCGGCGAGCTGGCCGACGGTCTGATAATTGATCTGGATGCCGTGCCCAAGAAATACGACGGGCTGGACGGCACGGAGCTGGCAATTTCCGAAAGTCAGGAGCGCATGGCCGTGGTGGTTGCGGCGGAGGACGCCGAAACGTTCATCCGCCTTGCCAATCAGGAAAACCTGGAGGCTACGGTGGTGGCGAAGGTGACGGCGGAACCGCGCCTGCGCATGAGCTGGAAGGGCAGCACCATTGTGGATTTAAGCCGCGAGTTCCTCAACTCCAACGGCGCGGAGAAACACGCCCGCGCGCGGGTGACGGACGACGGCATTCAGCCCGTGGTTTTCGCGGGCGACACGTTTGCGGAGAAGCTGCAAAATATGGTTTCCGACCTGAACATCTGCTCCAAAAAGGGGCTTTCGGAGCGGTTCGACTCCACCATCGGCGCGGCGACGGTGCTGATGCCCTTCGGTGGAAAAACACAGCTGACGCCCCCGCAGGCTATGGCGGCCAAGCTGCCCGTGCTGCACGGCGACACGACCACCGTAAGCGGCATGGCCTACGGTTTCCACCCGCAGCTGATGGAGCAAAGCCCCTACGAGGGCGCGTATTTAAGCGTGGCCGAAAGCCTGTGCCGCCTCACCGCGTCCGGCTTCGACTTCCGCAAAGCGTACCTGACATTTCAGGAATATTTCCAACGCATGACGGAGGCCCCGGAGGGCTGGGGCAAGCCGCTTTCGGCGCTGCTGGGCGCGCTGGATGCGCAGATGAACTTCGGCATCGCGGCCATCGGCGGCAAGGACAGCATGAGCGGCACCTTCGAGAGCCTGCACGTGCCGCCCACGCTGGTTAGCTTCGCTATCGCCCCGGGCGAAACGGAGGATGTGATTTCGCCGGAGTTCAAGGCGGCGGGCCGTGAACTGCGCTACCTGTACGCCGATCCGTTCAACGCGGAGGCGCTGGCGAAAAATCTGGATCTGCTGTACCGTTTGATCCATGAAAAGAAGATCGTTTCCGCGTGGGCTGTCGGGCTGGGCGGCGTGGCCGAGGGCCTGTTCAAGATGGCGCTGGGCAACGGCGTAGGCGCGGAAGTTGCGGATGCCTTTGCGCGCGACCCGTTCGCGCAGGAGATTGGCGGCGTGATTGTGGAGCTTGCGCCGGGCGCGCAGGATGAGGCGCTGACCAAAGCAAGCGAGAAACTCGGTCAAACCGTTGCCGACTACGCAATCACCTATCGGGAAGAAAGCGTTGAGCTTGCCCCGCTTCAGGATGGCTATGAGGGCAAGCTGGACAAGGTGTTCCCGTACCGCAGCCTTGGCGAGGCGGAAGCGGCGCCCGCCGTGCCCGCTATCTCGTTTACGGCGAAGGACTGGCCCAAACCCGCGCTGCGCAACGCGAAGCCCGTGGCGGTGATCCCCGCGTTTCCGGGCACCAACTGCGAGGTGGATACCGCCCGCGCGCTGGAACGCGCCGGGGCGGAGCCGCGCATCGTGCTGGTGAACAACCTGTCGTCCGCGCATGTTGCGTGCAGTGTGGACGCCATGCGGCAGGCGATTGCCGGCGCGCAGATGCTGGTGTTCCCCGGCGGCTTCTCCGGCGGGGACGAGCCGGACGGTAGCGGCAAGTTTATCACCGCGTTTTTCCGCAACCCCGCGATGAAGGATGCCGTGCACGCGCTGCTGAACGACCGCGACGGCCTGATTTTGGGCATTTGCAACGGCTTTCAGGCACTGATCAAGCTGGGGCTGGTGCCGTACGGCAAGATTGTGGATACGGACGAGCATTGTCCCACCCTCACCTTTAACACCATCGGCCGTCACCAGAGTATGCTGGTGCGCACGCGGATTGCGAGCAATAAAAGCCCATGGCTGCAAAAGTGCCGCGTGGGCGAGGTGTACACCGTGCCGATCAGCCACGGCGAGGGCCGCTTTGTGTGCGAACCCGCGCTGCTGGAAACGCTGAAGGCGAACGGACAGATCGCCACGCAGTACGTGGGGCCGGACGGCGAGCCGACCATGGACCTGCTGTACAACCCCAACGGCAGCGTGTGGGCCGTGGAGGGCATCACCTCGCCGGACGGGCGGGTGCTGGGCAAGATGGGCCACAGCGAGCGTAGCGGCAGGAATCTTTACAAGAATGTCGAAGGGAATACATTCCAGCCGATTTTCGAAGGCGGCGTCGCCTATTTCAGGCCGTAAGACGGCTTGAGCCTGTCAAAAAAGTGGACTTCGCTACGGGTCTGTTTGCGTCAAGCCGCAAACTCCCCGCCCGCTTGGCACCGCAGGGAAGCGTGTGCCCTATGGGCACCACAGCGAAGCTGTGAGCGACCCGTAGGCGGGAAGCGAAACAAGCCGGTGAACGGCAGTGAAACCGGCGACGATTGAGCGATTGGAGAAACCGGGCGATACGAATGCAATTGGAGGGTTGCGACCCTCCAATACCACCCAGGCAAACCGGTTTTCCCGACCAATGAACCGAGGAGGGCGACCATGGCCGATCATTCCACCTTTATCAGCCCCTTTTCCACCCGCTACGCGAGCGCCGAAATGCAATTTGTGTTTTCCGAGGACAATAAGTTCCGCACCTGGCGCAGGCTGTGGATCAGCCTGGCGAAAGCCGAGCAGAAGCAGGGCCTGCCCATTACGGACGGGCAGATTGCCGAGCTGGAAGCGCACAAGGACGATATTAACTACGACGTCGCCACGGCGCGGGAGCGCGAGGTGCGCCACGACGTAATGAGCCACGTATACGCCTACGGCGTGCAGTGCCCCAGCGCGAAGGGGATTATCCATCTGGGCGCCACCAGCTGCTACGTGGGCGACAACACCGACGTTTTGCAGATGAAGCAGGGGCTGGAGCTGGTGCGGCACAAGCTGCTGAACGTGATGAAGGAGCTGCGCGACTTCGCCGTGAAATACCGCGAGCTGCCCGCGCTGGCCTACACGCATTTGCAGCCCGCGCAGCTGACCACCGTGGGCAAGCGTGCCACCCTGTGGCTCAACGAACTGCTGATGGATTACGAGGAGGTTGAGCACCGGCTTTCCACCCTCGCGCTGCTGGGCAGCAAGGGGACGACCGGCACGCAGGCCAGCTTTATGGAGCTGCTGAACGGCGACAGCGCAAAGATTTTGCAGATCGAAAAGGACATCGCCGCCGATATGGGCCTCACCCGCGTGGTGCCCGTAAGCGGGCAGACCTACAGCCGCAAGATGGATTATCAGGTGGTGAGCGTGCTTTCCGGCATCGCCCAGAGCGCCAGCAAATTCAGCTACGATCTGCGGCTTTTGCAGAACTTCAAGGAGATGGAAGAGCCCTTCGAGGCGCACCAGATCGGCTCCTCCGCCATGCCCTACAAGCGCAACCCCATGCGCAGCGAGCGCATCAGCGCTTTGAGCCGCTATGTGATGGTGGATACGCTGAACACCGCGATCACCGCGGGCGTGCAGTGGTTTGAGCGCACGCTGGACGACAGCGCCAACCGCCGCATCGCCGTAAGCGAGGCGTTCCTCGCGGTGGACGGCATTCTGAACCTGCTGATGAACGTGTGCGATGGGCTGGTGGTGTACCCCAAGGTGGTGCGCGCCCGCGTGATGAACGAGCTGCCTTTTATGGCGACCGAAAACATCCTGATGGACGCCGTGAAAAAAGGCGGCGACCGGCAGGCCCTGCACGAGCAGCTGCGCGTGCACAGTCAGGCGGCCGCCCGCGTGGTGAAAGAGGAAGGCGGCAAGAACGATCTGGTGGACCGCATCGCCGCCGACCCGGCTTTTAAGGTCACCAAAGCGGAGATTGAGGCGATTCTCGACCCCGCGCGCTTCATCGGCCGCGCGCCGGAGCAGGTGACGGACTTCGTTTCCCAGTGTGTGGACCCCGTGCTGGACGCGAACAAAGCGGAGCTGGGCGAGAAGGCGGAGCTGAAGGTGTAAGCCGCTGCCCTTGTACTTTTGCCATTACACATTTTACAATTCCGTTGTCGGCTATCGCCGCCGCCGCGTGTTTCCAAAGCGGGAGACGCGCGGCGGCGTTTCACATTCCCAAAAGATTGCGCGCCTCCCGCCATGCCGCCGCGAATGCTTTGACAGCCCTTCGCAAGTGCGATACAATGATTTTGTAATGATAGGCTTCGCCAACCCGGCCAACATGGTTGATGGGCGGAGCGGTAACAGGATGGAAAAAAACAGTTGAGGGGGGAGCGCAATGGAAGAAGCCGTTCGGGCAGAATTGCTGGAGGCGCTTCGCCCGATTGTAAAGAAAAAAGACCTGATGGAGAACGCGTCGCTTGGCGACTATACCACGCTGGGCATCGGCGGCCCCGCGGAGGTGCTCTGCGAGGTTACCTCCGCCGACCAGCTGCTGACCCTTTTGCGAATCGCGCACCGGCTGTCGGTACCCGTAAACGTGCTGGGCAACGGCTCCAACCTCCTCGTTCGGGACGGGGGCTGGCCGGGGCTTACGCTGCATTTGGGCGACGGTTTTGCGGAGATCACGCCGCCTGTGCCCCTGCCGGACGGGCGTTACGCCGTTACCGCGCAGGCTGGCGCGGCGCTGACCCGGCTTAGCAACGCCGTGGCGGACGCGGCGCTGGCGGGGCTGGAATTCGCCGCGGGTATACCCGGCTCGGTGGGCGGCGCGGTGGCGATGAACGCGGGGGCCTACGGCGGTGAAATGCAAAACGTTGTGGAAGGCGTAACCTGCGCGTCGCTTGCCGGGGAGATCCGCCATTACACCCGTGATGAAATGGCGTTTGCCTACCGCAAAAGCCGCCTGACCGGGGCGGGGGCGGAACCGGAAATTGTGATATCGGCCACGTTTGCGCTTACGCCCGGCGACGGGGAAACCATCCGCGCCACCATGCGGGAGTTCAACGCCCGCCGCCGGGAGAAACAACCGCTTTCGCTGCCCTGCTGCGGCAGCACCTTCAAGCGTCCGCCGGGGCTTTTCGCGGGGACGCTGATTGAGCAATGCGGGCTGAAAGGCCTGCGCATCGGCGGCGCGAGCGTGAGCACGAAACACGCGGGCTTTCTGGTTAACGATGAAAACGGCACCGCCGCGGATTACCTGAGGCTGATCGCCGAGGTGCAGCGCGTGGTGCTGGAAAAGACGGGCGTGCGGCTGGAACCGGAAGTGCGCGTGGTGGGCGTGGACCGGGAATAACCGCCGGGGAACAAACCGAAGAAACAAACAAAGCAATCGCAGGGAGGTCGGCCTTATGCAATTTCTGATCGTTACCGGGTTAAGCGGTGCCGGGAAAACCGTCGCCATCCGCACATTGGAAGATCTGGGCGCGCTTTGCGTGGACAACCTGCCGCCGATGATGCTGGTGCGTTTTATGGAGGCGTGCAAGTCGTCCAACATCAACCGTCCGTTGGTGGCCATCGCCGTGGACATCCGCTCGGGCGAGTTCTTCGACGCCAAGGCGGTCGTGAAGATGATCGACGAGGCGCGCAGCGTCGGCTTTCAGATTGATACGCTGTTCATCGAAGCGCACGACACGATGCTGGTGAACCGCTATAAGGAAACGCGCCGCGAACATCCGCTGGCCTGCGAGGGCATGAGCCTGGAAGAGGCCATCGCCGCCGAGCGCGGCCGCCTTCAGCCGCTGCGGGAAACGGCCAACCACGTTATCGACACCAGCGACCTGAAACCCAGCGCCCTGCAGGCGCGCCTCCGCAAAATTGTGATGGAGGCGGGCGACGAGCCGATTTTGCGTGTCGAAATCCTGAGCTTCGGGTTTAAGCGCGGCATTCCGCGGGACGGCGATCTGGTTTTCGACGTGCGTTTTTTGCCCAACCCCTTCTACATCCCGGAGCTGGGGCGACATACGGGGCTGGACCAGGACGTGAAGGATTTCGTGCTCAACCACCCCGTAACGCAGACGTTTTTAGCCAAGTGCATGGATATGCTCACCTTCCTGCTGCCCAACTACATCAACGAAGGCAAGCACCGGCTGGTGATCGCCATCGGCTGCACGGGCGGCGCGCACCGAAGCGTGGCCATTGCGGAGTACCTGTGCGAAAAGCTGAAGGAGCAGGGGCAGCGCGCGACTGTGACGCACCGGGACCTTGCAATCGAGCAGGCGCACTGGGCGGGCAACAACCAATCCTGATTCGAAACGCAATCGCAGGGTTTACAGCGCTCGGGCGCACCGGCGGGCGGCAAGGGCTTCGGCTCTTTTGCTGCCTGCCGGTGCGCCCGTTTTCGGTAACGCCCGGATACGAGTTCAAACCCCTTTCCGTAGCGGCCCTGTGCTGTTCCCGGCTGTTGGCTGTTACGAAACTCCGCTGCGCTCTTGCGGCAACATTGGGAATTTGGCGAACATTACTCCCAAAGCCTTCCATACCCAGCCGGACCGAAACGGCAGCCCCGGCAAGACGGGTTACCCGGTTTTAACACCGATAGGGCTTGCCTTTACGCGTTTGTGATGTACGGCGAACTGTTTGTGCTTGCAAAAGGGGGATCGGCGAGGCCGGAGGCGAAAACGGCTTATCCATCTTCCCCCGGCCTGAACCGTAAAAAATTTACAACGCGCAGATGTTCGTTTGTCTTCTTAAGGGGATAACAGTATTATTTCATAACTTTATGCAGAACGAAACACAGTGAAATTGCCGATTTCGTAATAATTGTATACAACAACCGCTTGCATTCCGGGTAACCGTTTTGTATAATCATAAAAACACGTTGATCTTCATGCGGATCGGTCCGGTTGAAGATGGAATATTATCAATATAGGAACCAGCCCGTTTGGGACTATCGGCATGGGGCGAAGTGAATGAGATTCAGAAAGTGGTTCATACCGGTCATACTCTCGTTAGTGCTGGTGTTGTTGGTCTGGATCACCGTATCGGATCATTCTCCGATATGGACGTATAACGCGGGCAACAATCCCATGATGTGGGAAACCGGCTGGCAGGCGGAAAGCGCGGGCGGCTTACGGGAGCTTACGTTTCCGCAGCGGCTGCAAGCCGGTGAAGCAACCATCGTAAACACCCTTCCGGACGATATTCACCCGCTGGTAACTTACCTTTACCTGAAAACAGATTATCAGCAGGTGACCGCTGAGATAGGCGGCATACCGGTTCCGGTATCCGGCCTAAGCACGGGGGCCGCCGGTTCACCGACGAATAATTTGCCATGGAGTAAAATTCAACTGTCTCCCGACATGGAAGGGCAAACCATCCGGCTTTCGTTCAGCGGCACCGGCAGCAAACCCTTTCTGGAGGTTTATTCCCTGCTGCTGGGCAGCGAATCTAGAATCCGGCTGATGCTGTTTTCCAACGCGCTTCCCTCCATTGTCCTCAGCCTGCTGATTGTGGTGTTTGCTCTGGCGCTGGCCGCGTTTGCGATACTTGAGGCGCGAAGGTATCGCAAACCGATACCGGGCGGATACCTGCACCTGATGACGTTTATCTTGCTGGCCGGTATATGGGTGTTCACCGACAGCGACATTTCCGGCGTCCATTACATCGACAGCCCGATCTTCTTCTACGCCAACCTGTTCAGTTATATGCTGCTGCCGCTGCCGTTTTACCTGTTCGTTTACGCGCAAAACCAATCCATGCGGAAGGTTAGCACGGTGCTGGAGCTGGCGGCGGCGGCGGGGGTGCTTTCGCAGATCGTGCTGCTGCTGTGCGGGCAGTTTGTGGGCTGGATCAGCTTGTTGGTTACCAACGCAATACTGCTGGCATCCTGCGTGATTATGCCGTTTCTGGTTATACGGCGAATGGAAGCGCACCATCGAAGCGACGAGCTGTTTTTCGGCGTCGTCATCACATCCGTGGTGGGTTTCGTATCCATTGCGATGTTCTATCTGTATCCGATCGAAAACAACGCGCGGGTATTCAGCTACGGCATCATCGTGCTGGTGATCACGTTTACCATCAGCATTTTGCGCGTTAACGTCAATATTTTCGCGCAGGCCCGGCGAATCGAACAGCTTCGCATCCGCGAGGAAGAATACCGTATTGCTGTTCGCCAGAGCGACAAGTACGTTTTGCGTTACGACGTGGGCAGCCGCACCCTGCTGAAGGGCGAGGTGGATTCTCCGCTGGTACACGCGGACCAGGAAGTGGAAGGCCTGCCGGAAAGCCTGATTGCCTCCGGCGGCGTTGCGGAAGGAAGCACGGCGGATTTCCGCAGGATATTTACCGACATCCACGCAGGAAAACCCACGGGCACCTGCGCCCTGAACATGCGCAACCAGGAAGGCGGCTTTGAAGTGTACCCCATGTCAAGTACAAAATTTGCTTAGTGGTAGTTCGTCCGCGACGAACTGTGATATACTGCCTTCGCTTTGCCGGTGACGAGGATAGGGCAACGTGGAGGCACGACCCGAGCG
>JAQUXV010000392.1 GCA_028692205.1 Eubacteriales bacterium | reverse complement strand
AGCGTTTTCGCGCCGGTTCGCTTTGCGTCCTCCCAGCGGCCCGCGGCAATCTGCTTCGCAAGTTCCGGCAGATAACGGCCCATGAGCGCGCTGCCGCAATCCCGCGAAAGGCGGCGGTTTTGGAACATCTCGCGCAGTTCGCAGCCCATTGCGGCCAGTATGTCGCGCGCAGGCTGATGCTCGTCCAGATCGCGCGCCAGCCGGCTGCCGTCGTGGTAAGTCACCACCAGCGTTTCCTTCTTCGGCGTAAGTTTACCCGTTTTGATCAGCTCGTCCACATAGGCCGTCGCGGTCACGGTTTCGGGCAGCTCGATACCCCACGATTTGTATTCATGCAGGAAGAAGGTCGCATCGTAGCTATCCAGCACAACAAGTTTCTTCGCGCCCGTGGCGGCAATCGCATCGGCGGCTTTCTTCGCCTGCACGCGCACGTCTTCCACATAGCCGATCAGGTCGCCCAGCGCGCAGCCGGAGGCAGGCTCGTTTTGCAGAACGGCGAATGTGGTTCCCGCCTTTTTAAGCAAAGTTAGAAAGGCATCCGCGATCTGCGGGGTGGAATACCGCGCCGTAGCGCCCAGCCAAACCAGCACATCGGCTTTTTCGGGAATGCCGTCCAACTGCGCCTTCACTTCGTTCGCGCCATAGATATTACCGGTTTCCAGCAGCGTATCCATCAGCTTCGTCGCATACGCGGGCGCTACGCCGTCGGCGATAGCCTGCGTGCGCGCCTCCCGGATGAACAGCGGCGGTTCGAAACCGGTGACGCAGTTATCGGTACACGCGCCGCAAAGCAGACATTCGTACATAATTTCCGCCGCGCCCTCATCCATCTTCATACCACGGTTGAACATGGATACCAACAGGCCCTTCGCGCGCGGGGTGTTGCTCTCCTTGCCCGTTGCCAGCTGCACGGGGCACAGGTGTCGGCACATCCAGCAAAAGCGGCACGCGTCCGCGTTCTTTTTGGCTTTCTCGCTAAACATGGTTTTTTCCATCCTTTCAAAAACAGGGTGACATCCCCTCCGTTACAGGCCCAGCTTGTACGGGTTCATGATCCCGTTGGGGTCGAGCGAGCTTTTCAGCCCCTGCATTACCTGCATGGCGGGGCCGTATTGCTCCTTCATCAGCCGCCCCAGCTTCAGCCCGATGCCGTGGTGATCGTTGATCACGCCGCCGTGGGCCATCGCCGCGCGCACGCCAGCGTTCCAGATCTGGTTATGCAGGCGGATGGCCTCTTCCGGGTCTTCCGGAGGATGGTCCATAATAAAACGGTCGTAAATCATTGTGCCCCACTCGTACCAGTGGCTGCAGTGGGCGATAAAGCGGACGTTGGGGAAATTGTCCTCTACGGCATGTTTCATAGCCCAATAGATGTCTTCGATATTTTGAAAGGTTGCCACCGTATCCATGGTGCCGAACAGCTGCGGAATATCCATGATGTGGCCGGGATAGAAGAACGTAATGCGGTTTTTATACCATTTTTCACCGTATTCGCTGCCGAGGTCCTGCGCGCCCCACTTTTTGCAGATGTCCACGGCAATTTTCATTTCGATGTCGGTGATCTCCTTGATGCCTTCGACGGCGATGTTCATAAAGTTACCTTTCTGCGCGAAGCCGATCACATCCTTAATGATGCTCATGGTCTCGGCTTCGTCGAAAAAGCGCAGGATGGAGGGCTTGATCTTTTGCATAATATCCCGGCCCGCCATAAAACCGCTGTGCATATCCGGGAACAGGAACGCGCGGAACTGACGGTTCTCGGGCTGTTCGAAGAGCTTGAAGGTCGCTCTGGTGATGACGCCGAGCGTACCTTCCGAGCCGATAAAAATCTGGTTCAGGTCCGGGCCCGCCGCGTGCTTGGGCACGGGCAGGGTGTTGATGATATCGCCGTTGGGCAAAACGACTTCCATGCTGATGCACATATCGTCGATTTTACCGTACTTGGTGCTCATAATGCCGATGCCGCGATGGCCCAGCGCCCCGCCTACGGTGCCACAGGTAAGGCAACTGGGAATGTGTTGGCAGGAATAGCCCTTTTCGTTGGCGAGCCACTCCATCCGCTGAAAGATCATCCCGCTTTCGGCGGTGATGGTACGGCTGACTTCGTCCATCTCGATCAGGCGGTCCATGCGCTTCATGTCCAGCATAATCCCGCCGGCCATGGACAGCGCGCCGCCCTGCGAGCCGCTGCCGCCGCCCCAGATGTTTACCGGGATTTTATAGTAGTTGGCGATTTTAAGGATCTTGCTGACTTCCTCGGTGCTTCCGGGGCGGACGATCCAGTCCGGCATCGGCGGCGTACGCCCGTGGTCGGCCCACATGCGGCCGATCCAAAAATAGTCCACGCCATAGGTGAGGCGTTCGCTGTCGCTGGTGGATACGTGCTCCACCCCGACGACGTCTTCCAGCTCCGTTCGAATCATGTCGGCCATGAATGCTTTGCGTTCCATGCTATCTCTCCTCAATACTTGATATCGAAATTGACGCCGTGCAGGCCGGGATAGGCGCCCCGCTCAATCACGTCCGTATTCTCAGGGTGAGCGATCAGCCATTTGTCCTTCGCCCACAGCAGGCGCCCGTCTCCGCCCACCGGCTTATCCCCTTCCAGCGGCAGGTTGGTGCCGCGCGGCAGGATAACGATGGCGCGGAAGCCGGTATCCGCCGTCTGGCAGGGGCAAAAATGCAGGGTGGTGGCATAGACCTCGATCGTCGTTCCCTTGGGTACATAGAAACCGACGATCTTCCCCTCCGCCAGCTCAAAGCCCTCCAGATCCTGCTGTGCCGCCAACAGAAGCAACAGATCGCTTACGGCGATATTGTGCTCGCTGGCGCGGTGATATTCCAGGCAGTTGAGCTTCGTGTTATAGCCCCAGCAGCAGCCGATCTGGCAACCGCCTTCACCCCGCAGGGTGCGCCGCACATTCTCAAACGCCGGAAGCGCCTCCAGTTCGGGCATTACGGGCACATAGCGGCTGCCCGCCTCAGGCATCATGGCATGGTTTTCACAGGCGTCGATCAATGCCGCGGAATCAAACGCCACCACCCGGCCGTAACGCCTAAAAGCCGGATCGAAAACCGAGTAAACCGATAATCCCGGGTTCTTTTGCCGAAGCGTTTGCAGCATGTCCATCCCTGTTCGCCTTCCTTTATCATCCTGATTCAATTTGGCTGTCATGGAACGCAAAGCAACCGTGTTACCGAATCGTGATCGTATGCCTGCGGCCGGCGGTTTC